>JACDCB010000013.1 GCA_013694585.1 Candidatus Nitrosopumilus sp.
ATCCAGCGGTAACAATAGGACCAATCCCAAGCTCCAACAAAGTTCTCTGTTGAGCAGCAAAAATTACTCTGGCAAAAGCCAATGGATCAGTAGCAGGATCAACATTGGTTCCAAATAATGAAATCTGCCCCATTACTAGATATATTAACATAGCAATACCGGTCCATATCAGTTTATTAGTTAGAGTAATCTTCTTTTTAGGTTTCTCAACTTGCGGGATAAATGGAGAGAGTGTCTTTACGATTGTTCTAAAAAGGCTATCATTCTGTACTGAGCTCATCTAAAATTAGCACCTCTCCTCCAGCTGCTGTGATTTTGTTTTTGGCAGAGTCTGAGATTCTTCTCACCCGAACTGTAAGGGCAGAGTTTATGGCTCCACTTCCCAAGACCTTGTCATATCCTAACTTTTCTAAATCAAGTATGACCTTACCATCTTCACTAGTTTCTGAATATTTAACCAATTCATTCAAATCTTTAAGATTTATCCATTTCAAAGAGTCACTTTGTCTCAAAGCATGAAATTGTTCATGTCCAAAATGATTTGGCTCCTCCTTAATGGTTCTGATGAAGAAGTGCTTGTGCTTTCCAGCATTCCCAACACCCCCTCTACTTCCGGAAGCTCTATGTTGACCAATTTGGCCCCATCCACAGAAGCGACTTCCACGTTGTTTTCTACTTTTTCTCAATCGAGTAGCCATCCATTATCACCAATTTTTCCTTAGGGGATAAGCAACTTTGGGTATAAATATTAAAGTTTGCAATGCTTTACTAAACGGCAAACAATCTTTGCTCATAAACTACATCATCCTCTTTACGATTTCTAACAAATCTTTATTCTCTCCTAATATTCCATTTTGAGAATGCAAAAGCTTTGATTTTTTCTTAAATCCACCTCTAGGAGGATTCAATGCGAACCATGGTTTAATTCCATCTAATTTAGACAAGTATGTCTCATTTTTGGAGACATCAGAGATAACCTTGTTAATATCTGTATTGGATGTTTTTCCAGATTCCGTTTGCTTTTGATTGGATAACAGTTTTGATGCAGATGCACGACCTTTTTGTTCGATGAATTCTCTGATAAAGTTTTCCTCAACAGATGTCCAAGCAACTACTTCTTTTATTTTCCTTAGCATCCCTAATGTTTGGTCATTTTCTGGAATTAGTGTTGCTCGAAATTTCTTATTAAGATGTAAATTCTCAAGTGTTACATTTGCCCAATTGGGAATGTTAACAGTCCCTTTCATTCTAACTACTAAATACACCATTTCAAATCCTATCCTGTGATAAACGTACTTCTTAACGCACTAAAAATTGCTTTCGCAGTAGACGACATAGTATTAGTAGATCCAAATGACCTACTCCAGCAATCTTTTAACCCTGCTAATTTCAACAAGTTTCTAATATTCTCGCCAGCTACTATACCTAATCCACGCGGACCTGGGATCAATTCAATCGTTACACTACCACCTCTACCTTGCACCTTAAAGGGTACTGAATGAGATTGTTGGCATCGACATTCCCAACTTCCGCACCCCAATTTTACTGGGATGACGTTTAGATACGAAGCATTAGTGGCCTTGTCTATAGCGTTTCTCATTTGTGAGGCTTTACCTTTTCCTATTCCAAACCAACCAGCCTCATTGCCTATTGCCACAAGTGCGTTAAATCTAGTGAGTTCGCCAGCATCGGTTTGTTTTTGTACTATTTCAACACTTACTACCTGGGTTTTTATATCAGGCAACAGGTGTTTCACAATCTCAGATTCTTGAATCCTCATTCCATTTTCGAATATTTGCTCCATGGAGTTGATCTTACCACTCGCTACCATAATACCTAGTGTAGTTCTCGGTTTCCATTCGACTTCAGGCTCACTAGGTCTACCCCCCATTCTACTCATTACTTACACCCGAACCATAAGGCATTATCAATCCATTAATCATTATAACTTTCATTCTCAACACATCAGTACCTTATCAAAATCAGTTATTTTTTTGTTTATTATTCTTTCGGTGAATATTAGTGCGATCAAGTTTCCACCCTAATTAAAATTCCCGGCAGAAATTCGCGTCTTCACTTCTTCAAAGTGTTTTGGATATTCTTCGGGATTAATATTTTTACTAAAAAGCTTGGAAAATTGTTTTTCATATTTATTTTTGTCATCCTTAAGAATTGTGGCATATTGAGATATATGTGAACCATTTATTCGATTTTCATCAGGTAAAGATTCTTCTGATAATGGAATGTTGACTCCAGCAGCTGCAATGCCTTTAAGACAGGCTGCTACCTTGCTTGTGAAAGAGTTTTGACCTGTGTATAAAATTGCAGAATCAATTTTTTTGGCAAGCATTTTTTTTCCAAGCATCAAACCTACCAAGTAGCAAGCAGATAAGTTGTTCGTAGAACCTTTCCACTCAAATTTATCTAGTTCTTTACTATTGGAAAACGAGAGGACGATATCACCTTTAATCGCTGGTTTGATTAGTTGACAGTGAATATTTTGATTACTTATTTTTACTGTTATGAAATTCCTTTTGCTAATTAACACAGCCTTTCTTTTTCTATAATTTGTTTTATTATTTCTTATTCTTTTAAGCGTTTTAATGTAAGACATTCATTACTCCTTCTCCTTTATTCTAACAATCAAAAAAACTCTCTTAAATCTCTTATAAATGTTTTAAAAAAATGGATTAGTAAAAATATTGAGAAGGGATGTGATCAAGCCTATTACCAAACTTGCAATAAAATTCATTCAAAACTGTTGAATCAATTAAAATTTCTAAAACAATTTGAAGTTGAGACCTGTGAGACATATTAGATCTGCCCCTTTTATCGTGGGCTGGACTATCAGAATTGAAAAAGATGGTCCGCTAAAAGTATTGTATATACCTTTTCTCCTACAGGTATTGGAAGGCCCCCAAAAGTAATGAAAGTCTGCTGATCCAGATACAAGTCAGATCCAATGAACCTTTGCGAATTTATGTATCTGGTCAATTAGTTTAACAATAGTTAAACAATCATCGTTTCCTGTAGCTAAAAGATGGATATGCTTTTTCATAAAGAATTCATGTAATAATGTGATTCAAAATTTCATGAAACATCAAATAATAATACGGTTTTAGTAGAAATTTTTTACAACGCATAAGCGTATTTGATCTCTTTATCGACCTTTGTTCGCGATAAGACTTGCAAAAATACCTCCACCTATTCCGTTGTCTATATTTACGACAGAAAGACCAAATGAACAGGTTTGGAGCATGGACGCCAAAGCACCTTTGCCATTATCTCCATAGCCATATCCTACAGAACAAGGCACGCCTATTACGGGGACAGTTACCAAAGAGGTTACTACAGCTGGAAGTGCCCCCTCCATTCCGGCAACTACTACTATCACGTCGATACCGCCCGACACCATTTGCTTCAATGAACTGAGCAATCTGTGAATTCCAGCTATACCAACATCATAAGCAAGATAAGACGTACAACCCATTGCTAATGTTGCCAAGCGTGCCTCTTCAGCAATCCCCACATCAGAAGTCCCTGCACAAATTATTCCCACTTTACCTCCTCTATTTACAGGAAGAGAAGATATTGTGTCGTAAACTAGAATAGAAGTTCCGTTGCGACTTCTGTCTACAATAAAACCCTTTTTGCTATAATATTTGATTAATTTGCCTACTATCAAAGGTTTAATTTTGCTTACAAGGACATAGCCTTTTTTCTCAAGGATTCGATTAACGATTTTTACTATGTCGCTAGTCTTTTTGTGTGTTGCAAGAATAATCTCTGGAATAGATTTTCTAAAATCTCTGTTAATGTCGATTTGAGCTATATCGTTCTCAATGTATTCTACAGAAAAGAGAGAGAGTGATTTGATCACTTCATCAAGGCTTTTCTTGTTATTGTAATAATCCAATAAAATATTTCTTAAATCCATACAACATACAAACAAGTTAAAGTGGTAGAAGAGAGATAGCTTCCTTCACATTTTTAACTCCTTTTGCGAACTCTTGTTGTTCAAATTCGTTTAGGGGTAACTCTATAATTTTTTCTACTCCGTTCTTCCCAAGTACTGCAGGAACCCCGATACACACATCTTTTACTCCATATTCACCATCAACGTATGTAGATAGTGGAATCACAGTTTTTTTGTCTTTTACTATTGATTCAACCATTGTTGCCACCGCATTGCCTGGTGCATATACTGTAGCGCCTTTGTATTTGATGACTTCAGCAGCTACCTGTTTGGTTTTTTCATAGATTTCTTTTGATTGCCTTTCGTCTAGGAAATGACTTAAAGGTATTCCGGAAATCGAAGAAAATCTAAGTAGTGGTAACATTTTTTCACCATGTTCACTAATCACCATTGCTGAAATTGATGCTCTGGACAAGCGGGTATACTCATGAATAAAGCTAGAGAATCTTGACAAGTCCAGCATTCCCCCCATTCCCATTATATTATTTTTAGGAAATTTGGTAGTCTTTAAAGCAAGATATGTCATAGGATCCAAAGGATTAGTTACTATAATTAGATTACACGTTTGACGATGTTGAGCGATTTTTGATGAAACATCCTTAACAATAGAAGCATTTGTTTTTAGGAGATCCATTCTCGTCATCCCAGGTTTGCGTCCAATCCCGGCGACCAAAATGACTATCTCCGAATCCCTCAAAATACTAAAGTCATTGGTGCCCTGGACAAAACTGTCCAGACCTTGTTCAGACAATTGATGATTGATATCCATTGCCTCCCCTTGTGGCAATCCCTCGATAATATCAATTAGATTTATTTGAGGATCTAATTCTCTTATACCGCAATTTAAGGCAACCGAAGCCCCTACTCTTCCAGAACCAATAACAGATATTGTCATACAAATGTGACATTATTTTTTTTATTTATAGTTTTAAATTTTGTCTATAATTTTAAAATCTAATTATCAATATCTAAATTAAGCATTCGATCCGTGATTTGAGATCTGGGCTATAAAACCCATTATAGAGGGGTCATATAATAAAAATATAGTTGAGAAAAATAGTTGTAATTGATCCGCAGGTTGCAGGAATTTCAGGGGATATGTTCTTATCTGCTCTGGTGGATTGTGGTGCCAATAAGAATAAAATCATTAACAACATAAAGACGATAGAAAAACTATTTTCCGATACCATAATAAAAAAGATAGAATTCATAAATTCTGAATCAAATGGAATAAGGGCAACAAAATTTCTTTTTGATATTGAAGAGAAATTACTAGAGCGAAATGCCTCTGAAATGTTAAGAATACTGGCCAATTGCTGCGATGTTACAAACCTTTCTGAATTGGCAAAAAAATTTGTAATGGAAACGATGAAAACCATAATCAGAGTAGAGTCAAGAATTCATGATAAAGAAGTTAAAGACCTACACCTCCACGAGTCATCTAGCATTGACACGGCGGCAGACATAATTGGAAGTGCCACTGCTCTTGATGACTTGGATCTATTGTATGATACGACTTTTTACTCTACTAAGGTTGCTGTCGGTGGAGGAACAACTCAATTCTCACATGGAACGATTCCAAATCCTACTAACGCAGTGTTGGAAATTTTTAGAATTTTAGAGCTGCCAATAGCAGGAGGTCCAGCGCACTCTGAAATGACTACACCTACAGGAGCAGCGATATTAGCTGGATTGAATCCTAAAATTATTAGTACATATCCCGAATTTATACCTCATAGAATAGGATATGGTGCAGGGTTTAAGAAATTTGAGGGTATTCCTAACATATTAAGGATATCTATTGGAAAGTCAAATATTTATGCCTCGATACAATCAGACACAGTATCGGTTCTTGAGACAAATATTGATGATATGGCCGGTGAAATGATCGGCGATCTGGTAGAAAAGTTATCAAAATTAGATGCAGGAGTAAAGGATGTTACACTGGTTAGCGGGATAACTAAGAAGAATAGACCAGTACATATTCTCAAGGTTATTTGTTCTGAAGACATTGAAAAAAGGATTATAGAATTGATTTTTAATGAGACAGGAACACTAGGTATTAGAAAAACTATAAATGAAAGATACAAACTGGAGCGATTTAGTGTTCTGCTCCCGATTACAATTCAAAATCAAGAATATGTCATAAGCGTAAAGATATCAAAAGATCAGCACGGCAAAATAATTAACATAAAACCAGAGTTTGATAATATTCGAGAAATTGCAAACAAGCTTGGAATTCCTTTGAAGAAGACCATGGATACAGTCAATAATTTAATATTTCAAAGGAATCTATATGACGTATAGCTGATATTAGATGTCGATTAATACAATCAAGAGTGGGGACGATTCAAACCAAAGTAGATATCATCTACTACTTAATTGGTTTAGATCCAGAAATTGTAAAGTTCTAGTCGCCCTTTCCGGCGGAGTAGATAGCGCATTAGTGGCCCTCGCAGCAAGGCATGCGCTGGGAAAAGATATGGTCCTGGCAATAACAGCAAATTATCAGACTTTGGCAAACGAAGAATTAGAAACTGCTAAAAAAGTGGCCAAAGAAATTGATGTAATTCATCTTTTAATAGAATACAACGAATTAGAAAATCCAAATTTCACAAAGAACGACAAGCTTCGTTGCTTTCACTGTAGAAGTGAGTTGGCCACAAATTTGTTAAAGGTAGCTAAAGAGAAAAATATCACTCTGCTTGTAGATGGGACTAACCTTGATGACTTAGATGATGACAGGCCAGGAATGGTCGCACTACATTCTAATGGAATAAAGAGTCCCCTATTGGAAATTGGATTGAATAAGAATGAAGTCCGCCACTTAGCTAGAATCAATAATTTGTCTGTTCATGATAAACCTTCGAATTCATGCTTGGCCTCAAGAGTTCCTCACGGAACGGAAATCGATTTAGTCAAATTAAGACGCATTGAAAGATGCGAGATAATAGTAAAAAAAATATCTGACGTTAGACAGGTAAGAGTAAGGGATCATGGCACAATAGCAAGAATTGAGGTGGAGAAGAGCGAAATCACGAAATTATGGACCCTTGACAAAATTGATAAAATAGTATTTGCAATCAAAGATTTAGGCTTTAAACACGTCACTTTAGATTTAGAAGGTTACGGAAAAAAGGATATTGGAAAACTATACGAGAATGAGATAATAACAATAGATAAATATGTCAGAAAATAACCGTACCAAAACCAAGGAACCCATTTATTTAGACAACGCATCTTCATCTCCGATTGACATTAGTGTAATTAATGAAATGTTACCATTTTTAACCAACAATTACGGAAACCCCTCATCACTTCATGATTTAGGTAGAAAGTCAACTATCGCCGTATCTAAGGCACGATTACGAATATCTAAGTTGATTGGTTCTAAATCTAACGAAATTTATTTTACCTCTGGTGGGACTGAATCCAATAACTTAGCCCTGATTGGATGTGCTAGGATGCTCAACAAGATAAATCCAGCATGCAAAAGAATATTGATATCTAAAATAGAACATGATTCCATAATAGAGACTGTCAACTTCATAGAAAAGGATCTGAAATTTGAGATAGATTATTTGCCCATAAAAAAAGACGGATTAATTGATTTAGATATTTTTAGTGATATGGTATCGCCAAAAACCAGTTTGATTAGCGTAATGCTAGCAAATAACGAAATAGGAACTATTCAACCCATCAAAGCTCTGGTTGAAATTGCAAAAGCAAAAAATGAAAATACTATTTTTCATTCAGATGCAGTCCAAGCCCTTGGCAAGATTCCAATAAATGTTAATGACTTGAAAATAGATATGATGACGATTTCGTCCCATAAGATAAATGGGCCAAAAGGAATTGGAGCGTTATTCATAAAACAAGGATTACGTATTAAGCCGATAATATTTGGCGGCGGACAGGAAATGAATCTAAGATCAGGAACAGAGAATGTCTGTGCCATTGTTGGCTTTGGTAAAGCCTGTGAAATTTGGAAAGAGAAACTCGAATCTGTCCAAACCAAAATTAAGGGACTACAAAGATACATGATAGACAGAATAATCAATGAAATACCAGGATCTGCATTAAATGGATCAGTAGAGAATCGAATTTACAATAATGTTAACTTTTCTTTCGCGGGCATAAATGGAGAGGACTTGTTAATAAAATTAGATGAATATGGTATTGAGGCCTCTACAGGTTCTGCTTGTTCTTCTAACAAGAAACAAAAAGCATCTCATGTTCTGAAAGCTCTAGGTTTGACTTATGATCAAGTAAGTGGGTCGATAAGGTTTTCTATAGGACACCAAAACACACAAGAGGAATTGAAAATTGCTATAGATACTCTAAAAAATCTAATTAAAGAATTTAGAAAAATAAACGGGGTTGGTTTTGCGTGAAGGAGCTATGATCTATTACACCATCATTATACTAATCTAAATCATAGTCATACCTTGAAAATATTGCTGAAAGTTATATAGAAAGGTTCTTTTTAATGCTAATCGCATATTATTATAATATGTCTTCAAATCAGAACAATAATTTGAATAGCAAGACGACTAGTAAGAATATCAATATTGGCGATGAGGCGCCAGATTTTGAGCTTTTAGACACGAATCAGGAAGTTCATAAATTATCAACCAATAAAGAAGGATTGACAATTTTGGCGTTCTTCCCAGCTGCGGGCTCTCCAGTTTGTACTGTTGAAATGTGTAGTTTCAGAGATACCCTTAATAGCTTAAAAAAAGAAAACATAAATATCTTGGGAATATCGGTTGATAGTCCTTTTGCAAATAAAGTTTTTGCTGAACATCATAACCTAAACTTTCCCGTTTTAAGCGACTATAACAGAGAAGTTATCGAGCAATACAATGTTGTAATGCCTAGTTTAGGTAAATTAAAGGATTTCAAAGTAGCTAAAAGGTCCATATTCGTTGTGGATAATAATAACCATAAGATAGTATATAAATGGGTAACAGACAATCCACTTATCGAACCCAACTACGAAGAAATCAAAACCATAATCTCATAAAAATCAAATCCTCTTAAAGGATTTCATTTCTCACATTTTCTTTTATTTGTTTGAATAAATGATTAATCGTAGTAACCATGGACAATTAATTGTTACTTTAATCAAGAATTGCTACAACATCATTCCTTGAAATACTCTGACCTTCTTTAACTTTGAGATCTCTTACCGTTCCATCTCTAGGTGATTTGATGGCAACTTGCATTTTCATAGATTCCAAAACCACGATGTTATCCCCCTGTTTGACAGCATCGCCTTTATTTACAGCTATTGATATTACCCTACCAGGTATCTGACTTGATATTGTATTCTGGGAAGTGGCACCTCCTGAAATGGCACCTGATTTTTCAATTATTTCAGTCAATTTAGCATGTTTTTTGAGAAACATTGATTGACCATCCAATATTATTTTTAATTCAGTGCTTGTAACTTCACTAATCTTGATTTCATGAAAGGCATTATCAAACAAGAATTCAAATTTGTCTGATTTTATATCTATTACATTTATGAGGTGATCAGATCCATTTATTTGGACAACTAAATTGCCTTCTTTATCAAAACCTATAATTTTACCGTCAAATTCTTCCTGTATATCATTAACCTTTATTTCCATTCTATTTCAAGCAACTCCACCAAATTTCCAGATATTCTGAACAGAATGATCCCTCTTTGAGGGTCGTTTGGCATATTCGGTTTGGATGATCGCCGATGCGACCGCCGGTAAAAGTCTTTTTTGTCTGTCAGAATTCTTAGCCTTTAATTCTTTTGTCATTTTCTTTATGATTGAATACCTATCAAGGTAATCTGTTGATAAATCACCATTAATAAAGCGTTCATCATTCATTATGGTTTTGTACAATGGTATAGTAGTATTTATTCCCTCAATCACGAACTCATCCAAAGCATTTCGCATTCTTCGACGCGATTCATCAAATGATGATCCCCAAGATATTAGCTTAGCGGTTAAAGAATCATAAAAGCCTGAGACAGTGCATCCAGGATATAAATAAGTATCCACACGTATGCCTGGGCCGTATGGTAAATTGCAATAGGGGACTTTACCTACCGAAGGTGCAAAATCATAGAATGGATCTTCTGCATTAATACGACATTCTATTGCGGCTCCGTTTAACGTCAGATCGTGTTGCTTGAAGGGGATTGGTTCGCCATTTGCAATCGATATTTGCAATTTTACCAAATCCAGGCCTGTAACAAGCTCGGTTACAGGATGTTCGACTTGCAATCGAGAATTAATCTCGATAAAGTAATAATTACCCTGTGGATCGCACAGAAATTCAGCTGTTCCTGCATTTAGATAGTCAACGGCATCAGCGGCTCTCTTTGCGATCTCTCCAATTTCATTTCTCTTTTCAGACGTCATTATTGGAGAGGGAGACATTTCAATTAATTTTTGATGCCTTCTTTGAATTGAACATTCTCGCTCAAACAAATGTCTGGTGTTGCCGTGTGAATCCCTAACCAATTGAAATTCAATATGTCGAATTTTTTCCAAAAACTTTTCGACAAAGAGAGCAGCCTTTCCGAATGCAGCTTTTGACTCTGCAGCGGCCATTTCAAATTCCTGTCTCAACTCTTTTTCGTCCTTTGCAAGTCTGATACCGCGTCCACCCCCACCGAATGCTGATTTTAGTAAAACCGGGTATCCAGCTTCGTTAGCAATTTCTACTGCTTTATCAACGTCATCAATAACTCCTTCACTACCCGGAACTGTGGGAACTTCAGCCTGTTTCATTATGCGCTTACACTTCATTTTATCTCCAGTTAGCTCCATCGCTAGGCTTTTAGGACCGATAAAAATTATATTGTTCTTCTCACATAATTCAGCAAAAGTTTCATTTTCTGAAAGAAAGCCGTATCCAGGATGTATCGCATCCACCCCTGCTTTTATAGCAACCTCCATAATTCGGTTCATGTTTAAATAGCTCTGAGCAGGAGCCGCGGGTCCAATATGATATGCCTCATCAGCACGTTTAACGTGGATAGAACTCTTATCTTCATCTGAATATACAGATACCGACTTTAGTTCTAGTTCCTTGCAGGCTCTAATGATTCTTAGGGCGATCTCTCCCCGGTTTGCAATCAGTATACTTGATATTTGTTTTGACATCCAATCACCTATCTATAAATTGATATTCCCATGCTTTTTCCACGGTCTAATCTCTTTTTTGTTAGAAAGGGCATTGAGGGCGCTAATTATTAATGGTCTTGTTTCCATAGGATCAATAACAGAGTCAATCGTTCCCCTTTCCGCAGCTATGTAGGGGTTTGCAAACTTGTTTCGATACTCTTTTGCCAAACTTTTCTTTTTGCTCACCGCATCAGGAGAATCTTTTAGACTTTTCCTATGCATAATAGTAATGGCTGCTTCAGGCCCTAATACTGCAATTTCAGCTGTTGGCCATGCAATGTTCAAATCTGTACCAAGATTTTTGCTTCCCATCGCAATATATGCTCCCCCATATGCTTTGCCTATAATACATGTAATTTTTGGAACAGTTGCCTCACAATATGCGAATAGAAGCTTGCTACCATGTCTGATAATCCCGTTGTGCTCTTGATCAGCTCCTGGTAAATATCCCGGGGTATCTACGAGCGTAATTATAGGAATATTAAACGAGTCACAAAATCTAACAAATCTTGCAGCCTTATTAGAAGAGTGAATGTCTAATGCACCAGCTAAAAATAAAGGCTGATTTGCAATAATACCTATAGACCTCCCGCCCATCCTTGCAAATCCAACCATTATGTTTTCCGCAAAGAGTTCATGAACTTCAAAGAAAATCCCATTATCAACAATAGAAGTAATGATTTCTTTCATATCATAAGATTGATATGGATTGTCAGGTAATACCTTTATCAGGTTAGTATCCAATCGGTTAGGATCGTCAACTTCATCTACTAAAATTTCGGCTTCTTCTTTATTATTCTGCGGAAGGTAAGAGAGCAATGTTTTAATTTTATCCATGCAATCAACTTCGTCCTTAGCTACGAAATGTGCAACTCCTGATTTTGTAGCATGAGTTATAGCACCTCCCAAATCCTCGAAGGTAACTTCTTGACTCAGGACTTCTTTTACAACTTCGGGTCCGGTCACAAACATCTGGCCTACATTTTCAACCATAATAACAAAATCTGTCATCGCTGGAGAATATACAGCACCACCAGCACACGGTCCAATACTCGCAGTTATTTGAGGTATAACACCCGATGCAAGAGCATTCCTGAGAAAAATATCACCATAACCGTCTAGGCTTGATACACCTTCCTGAATCCTTGCCCCTCCTGAATCAAGAATACCAATAATAGGACATCCCACCTTTAGTGCATGTGTCATAACTTTAGATACTTTTTTTCCAGCCATTTCTCCTAGCGATCCACCCAGAACAGTAAAATCATAAACGTAAATGAATACTTGTCTACCGTTAATGGTTCCAAAACCAGTTATCAACCCATCACCATAATATTTTTTTACTTCAGGGTCATCACTTCGATGAGTTACAAATTTGTCAATTTCAGTAAATGTATTTGGATCTAATAAAAGATTTATGCGCTCTCTCGCAGTTAGCTTCCCCTTGGAATGCTGAGATTCAACTTTATCTGGACCTCCACCTTCTTCAGCACTGTGTTTTCGGTCGTAATATTGTTTTAGTTTTTCCTCACGCATATATTATGTTTTTAATCCTTAACAGTATTAAATATAGATTTTGCTATAAATGATTGCTGATTCATTTTAGAAACCATGTGTCATTATTTAGTCCTTTTCTCGAAGTTCACGTAACCCATTCCTCCCTCCCTTAGCCCGTCTAAAATAATTTAAACCCAGGTTGTAATTTTCATATAAGGATTCAAGGGTTTCGATTTCCATCCTTAAGAAATCTTTTTCATAATTAGAAGATTTATCTGAATTTTGCAAGTCTTGTAATCTTTTTACTTTTTCTGCCAAGAGCTTACTAACATTATACTCATACTCACTTGACAACATATATCACTAGACCATATAGTATAGGATTATACATTTTAATCTTTTTAAATCATTAAATAGATTATTCTATCCGGATTTTAGCTTGTTTGAGAAGGCATGCTTGTATTCTTCAAATATATGAAGATCTGAGCGAGATAAGCAAGTTGAACAATAAATTGTATCTAGAGTACTAATATTTCTTTCAAGTTTTAATAGTGTCATTATCAGATTATCATGAAAGTTTATCTGCTTGCTGCATATGAAACACTTTTCCTTATTTTCTCGTTCCGTGATAAATTCGGCAAGCAAGCTGTCCCCATTTTTTTGACTATGAACCGCTTTGTTTTTGAACGAATTTTGATTCTTTTTAAAATGGAGACCAGAAAGATTATAACAATCTTGATGGAGGATTGATTTAGCTGACCTAGACCAATATCCCACTTCTGCTGAGTTTACCCTTTGTTTGCAAATCAAACAAAAACCTGGAAATTTCATATTCATTTTTATCCAATCATGGGCTAGTAAAGGATCCTTGTCCATCGTAGAACCTATTTACATACGAGAACCAGAACCATTGTTTAAAGTTTTGTTTTGCTTAATTGTTTTTCAATTTCCTTGTTTATGACTTCATTAAACTTTAAGCTATCAGGATTATCAAAATCAAGATCTTGAATCGCGAGATTTTTCAAGATCATAATGAAGTTGGAATAATAGAAAAGACCAATTTTGGATATGCTTGTATGAAAAATCTTTGATAGTTCTGTTCTAAGAGGTCTTAATGACTGCCCCCTCATAAATATTGGACCGATGGATGAGAAGGGAACGGAATATTGGTTATATTCTATGGCCTTATCTCTACTAATCCTAAATAATTTCTGGAGTAGTAAGTCGTTGGCATATCTTAGTAAGCTCCAATTCCGTTTTTCATAAATCCTGTTTACAAATAAGTCAATCTCAGAAAGCTTATGGAGTATATTTGCCAAATCATTTGATGGTATATTTCTCTCACTGCTAACAATGCTGGTATACAAAGCATTCAAGAAATCTTTGTTACGTTCTTCCGATGTAAAGCCGTATTTTGGAGTTGAATAACGAATGGATGATGTTATCAATATTTGTTTTGCTTCTGAAATGTCGGTTAGAGTAAAAAATTTGGTAATACATTCTTCAATTGATAATTCAGTACCGGTGTTGCCATCTGAATCAACCTCACCTTCCAGCTTTGTTTGCAAAGTATTCAGAAGGGTGCGGGCATCGCCACGACTTTGACTAATAATCTTAAACTGCTCTGAGCTTTCTAAATGCTGTCTCTCCATCCTCATGACATTTTGGAGCAACATATAACTTGCAAATGATGACAAGGGTCTAAATTCAACAAGCTTACTGTTTTTTATGATGTCTTTCATTTTATAGCTCTTTGAATTTGAGGCCATTATTATAGGAACATCAGAATTCTTTAATATATTGGACAAAAATGGCAATCCACCATAATCATCTCTACCGGAGATACCATCTACCTCATCTAAAAACAACAGCATTTGCTTTCCAAAAATACTATTGTTTAGTAGTATCGGATTTATGATAGTCTCCAAATTAATTTTATTCCGAAGATCACTTGCATTTAGTTCAATCAAATCAAAATCCAGCAATTTAGCCAATGACTTAACAAACGATGTCTTTCCAGTTCCTGGAGGACCTATAATTAGAAGTGGTTTTGTGCCCTTAACCCACTTTTTTAGCCAGTTTAACACTAAAAGCCTTGGTTTTTCATTACCAAAAAAGCTGTCAAATTCGCTTACTCGATATTTTTCAATCCACATAATTTCTTAAAACCCGCCTCATTAAACCAAAAATTATTCTTTATCTAATTCGTTCTGAAATCCATGTAGAAGGTCCGCTCTTTTGGTTACAAGCTCTCTATACCAGAATTCATTATAATGACTAACTGTTAAGAACAAAAATTCGAGAAATGGTTTTATCTTAATGTCATTATCTAGCATTTCTAATGCCAGGTATGCCTCAGATAAATATGACTTACTCTTTTCTAAGGTTAACCTGAATCCTGTTTTTACATCATGAGTAAGGTTTGAATAAAAAAGAGGCCACGACGGAGACTTGATTCCCTTAGTAACAATTGCATCTTGGATCTCATTGCCACACCCAACACATTCTGCAGCTTTTGCCATACCTATATAATAAATTTCTGACAAAGGTCGTTGATTCAGACTCATATTTCTACCTGCTGTTCCAAGCACTGACCGGTATTTCTTGTAACTTCGTTCTAAATTATCGTAAGTAAGTTCAAGTTTTTTGGTTTTCAATTCATAATCGATTTGTTGACCTAATAGGGCGTCATCAAAACCAGACTGAAATTCTTCAAGTACTCCAGGTGCTGTTTCACTTATCTTTTGCTTTGCCAATAAAAGTATGTATGGATTAATGAATTTATAGTCTTCAAGATAATCAAGGTCTTCATCTTTATCCAAAATCCTATCCATAGGCTCGCTCAAATCGATGGCAATCAAATGTCCATCTATCACATTATTTCTCATTTTGTCATCTTGTAAATCCTTACTCTCAGCGTAACCATCAAAAAGAGCATAAAATACGGGAAAAGTCATTTTTATGAAATTTGAATTAAGTATCCTATTGATCCTGTCAAACAAATCAGCCGGATTTTCCAACTTTAACTTGAGCACTTCAATTTCTTCTGTAGTAAGCTCTAATTCATGAGTACCACCAATTTCCTTTATGAAATCTCTGTGAGTCTGGATAGGAGAAGAATCGGACTTTATTAATTCATAAATCCCATCTTTATATCTTTGGACAAAACCATCATACTCTTTTTTTGATTTATTCAGATAGAATTTGAATGATTTGTATTTTTTGTCCCTGATTAAACCACTCTTAAAAATTTTTCTCCCGGATTGGGTCATCAATAAATTCTGTTTATTAAAAATATAATCGTCTTTACCACTCATTGAATGTCACTAAATAAATGATAGAAATTGGGAGTTTGCAATCATCTAGATGACATTGCAATCCTTTCCTGCTCATTTTTCTTTTTTATTGCATAACTGTTCATGTCGTTCTCAGAGGCCAACATAATTTCTCTGGCAAGTACCTCTTCCATGGCCTGAGGTGAAGAATAAGTCGACTCTCGTACTCCCTCGGCAATGAATCGCAAAGCTAGGTCCACCCTTCTTAAAGGTGAAACATCAACTGATACATGATAAACCACACCACCATATACTATTCTGGTAGTATCCTCATTTGGAGCTGCATTTTCTATTGCCCTTATAAGTAATTCTATAGGATTTTTACCGGTTTCTATTGAAATAATTTCGAGTGCCGTTTTCACAACGTTCATAACCTTTATCTTTTTACCACCCATTCGCCCCGTATTTTTTGCATATCTTTTTCCAAAATGCATAAGTTTGTTGGCTAGACGTTCAATAATACTGACCTCTGCTTTTTTTAATCGCTGATGCTCATGACGTCCAAATGTTACCGGTATGGTCATCGAGGGATGTAAATGGATGACATTTTTCAGCCCTTCATCAACAATTTCGATATTTCTTGTATCCCATTTGTTAAATAGGAGCATATTTACTTGTTCTTTTCCACTCATTGTTATCGCCTAGGTTTCTCTTTCTTTCCTCTTACCAATTGATTAAGTGATACCCCATTAACTTTGAATACTTGCCATCTAACCCCCGGGATATCACCCATTGCACCACCCATTGAGCCTCCTATCCCTTCCAAAACCACTTCATCGTGTTCATCTACAAAGTTTAGTGCACCGTCTCGTGGCAAAAATGCAGTAATTGATTTTCCATTTTTTATTAATTGTACACGCACACATTTTCGGACTGCAGAATTAGGCTGTTTTGATTCGATGCCAACCTTTTCTAAAACAATACCTCTGGCCTGTGGAGCACCCTCCAACGGATTAGCCTTCTTATCTAACATCAACATTCTACGTTTATAATATTTGTTTGACCATCGGGATCGCTTTCTTTTTGTTTTCAAAACTCTACCCGAGAATAATCCTAACGGTGATTTACTCAATAAAGATCACATCTTTTCACTTTTAATTAATTGTTCCGGACTTATAACCAGGACGTTCGTAATATTGAAATATCTCTTCGCAAGTAGTCGCGCTTTGTCCACATTCCTTCCATCTTTACCCACGACTAGTCCCTTTTTCTTGGCATCTGCAACAACTAAGGCTATTTTAGTTCCATCCAATCGATCGTTTATTCGAATTTCTTGAATAATATTTGAATTGAAAATATTTTTGACAAAATCAGTTGCATTCCCAGAATGTTCCACCAATTCTATTTTCTTATTAATCACGTTTTGTAACTGCTTAATATTGGACCCCCCTTTGCCAATTGCCATTCCCATTTGACCTCTATTTACTACAAAAATTACACGTTCCATCTTTTCATCAATTATACAGTCGCGGGCATCAGCGGTCGTGACTGTCTGAAATAACGATAATAATCGAAACTCATCTGGAGATAATTTAATTTTTTCACTCATATCATGCGCGCACCCAACAACAAAAGAATAATTCATCCAAGTATAAATAATTCTCTCAAAGTTATCCCAATTTAAGTCTATTTTAAGAAAGAAACTTTAGAAATATAGATAATAATAAAAAGGGCACTAGCCATATTGATTTAATCAGATTTCCACTTAGAAAGTGGAAAGAATTAACT
Source organism: Candidatus Nitrosopumilus sp. (assembly GCA_013694585.1). Lineage (GTDB taxonomy): Archaea > Thermoproteota > Nitrososphaeria > Nitrososphaerales > Nitrososphaeraceae > Nitrosocosmicus. The sequence goes on from JACDCB010000013.1 coordinate 17,709, forward strand.
ACTAATTAACTCTTTTACTTCTTCATCTGAGACATTCTTTAATGATACTACACTGGTTCCATAGGATAAGCTGCAAAGTCTTCCGAGGAGTACAGAATTTCCAGGGTAATGGATTACAGAAATAGCACTTTCTTCAGCAGACTTCTTTATTTTTTCTTCCTTTTCAGGGGTCAAGGACTTTGAAAGTACAATTATCTTTGTGCCTTTGATATACTGCAATACTTCTTTATATCCGGTTTTTATTTTGTTATTTGTTACTCCTTCCTTTAGGAATTTTGCCAATTTCTTTTCATTCATATACTTCTCTATTCTTTGACACTCATATATAGATCAATCATTCCAGTACCAACTGGTACTGTGGCCCCGACTATTACATTTTCAGTAACTCCCTTTAATGGTTCCACTTGTCCCTCAAGTGCAGCCCTAGCTATTGTAGGGACAGTAATTTCAAAAGCTGCCCTTGCCAATACTGAAGTCTTTGTTCCAGCTATACCGTGACGGCCAATTTGCTGCAAGTATCCCTTTGAGGTCATCAAATCTGATACTAACATAATATGTCGGATATCAACTTCCAAACCCTGCTCCTCTAAAGTATTAGTGACTTCTTTGACTAGTGCGGTTCTCGCAGCTTCAATCCCAAGAGTTTGCCATATTTCAAATACATTGTTTGTGGTTATTCTGGATACATCTATTCCCTCTACTAGTACCACTTTTGCCAAATTTGAACCAGCTGTCTGAATCACCCATTCATCATTTTGTTTTACAATTGTTACTCTTTCAATATCAGGGACACCCTTAACGCGCGCGTTCAATAACTTATTTCGTAGTGTTAGTAAAGTTTGAGCATCTGGTTCTTGAGACAAGGAAATCTTTATAACAAGACTATCTTCGTTTATGGTAACTTCGTATCTCTTCTTAGAGCTTTTTAAAACTTCGTGGATTTCCTGTATAGACGTTCCTCTGTCAGCTATCTTCTTTTCAGAGAAGAAAAATGACAAATTCCCACTGTAATCAGTATCTACTTTGTTTACTAGATCGGATATCCGTGTAAAAATAATCCTCTTTGCAACTTCTAAGGCTTTCTCTCTCGATAATTTGTGCTCATCATCAAGATAAATATCCATCGTAGGGGTAACCGGTTTCTTTCTTGCGTCCACTAGCTCAATAAGTCTGGGCAAACCCAAAGTTACATTTCTTTCTTTTACTCCGGCGAAATGAAAAGTTCTCAAGGTCATCTGGGTACCTGGTTCTCCAATAGATTGAGCCGTAACAACTCCCGCTGCTTCTCCTGGTTCTATCATGGCTTTTTCGAACAAATCCATTATTTTGTGCACTACTTTCTTAATCCCAGTCTTGCTAAGCGGGTAGGCTATTAATGCCGCTTCAATTTCCCGGGTTAACTTAGCATTCATCTTCTCCTTGAATTTCAGCAACAAATCCTTCATTTCAGCTTCACTAGTTTTGACTCCTTCATCAACAACGGATTCACTCTCTACCAACCTAGTGATATTTACGGCATCACCATGATCGCTTTTGGCTGGATCAATACCATCATCCCCATAAACATACTGAATAATATTTCCATGTGGATCACGAACAGTTAAATCGTATTCAATTTTAAGATGTTCCAACGCATTTATGAGTCTGCGCTGCATATATCCTGATTGTTGAGTACGTACTGCAGTATCAACTAGACCCTCTCTACCCCCCATTGCATGAAAGAAAAATTCGATTGGATTTAGTCCGTCCCTATAGTTTGATTTAACAAAGCCCTTGGAATCAGGGTTTTGATCACCAGGCCTAAAATGTGGTAACGCCCTGTTCCTGTACCCCTTGATAATCCTTTTTCCACGGATTGATTGTTGACCCAAAGCTGCAGTCATCTGTCCAATATTCAAAGTGGAACCTCTTGCCCCGGTTGAAGCCATGATTACCCCAGAGTTGTCATCAGGAAACGATCGGTCGGCAATTTTTCCCGCCCTGTCTCTTGCTCTCGAGAGTTCATTAACAACATATAGCTCCAAAGCTTCCTCTGGAGATAAACCTCTGGTTAAAGGCAATGTACCGTCATGATACTGTTTTATCAATTCATCGATTTTACTATAAGTTTTTTGAATTACATCTTGAATTTCTTTCCGAGTTTCGTCACTCAACCATAAATCAGAATACCCATAGCTAAATCCCCTGTGAGTAATGTAGGTCTTTAACATAATAAGTATAGCATCCAGGAATTTTGTTGCTTCATCGTTACCGTAGTCCTTTGTAATTCTGTGAAGTACACTATCAGGTTCTTCTGCACCTATTGAAGCTTTATCGATTACACCTGACATCAACTGTCCGTTTTTTATGACAACATCCTTGCCCTGCAACTTTGAAGCTTTATTCCACTTTGAAGTAATTACAAAGTTGAAATCCTTTGGTAAGAAAAGTGAAAACAACTGTTTGCCTGTAAAAAATGCTTTTCCATCCTTCTCTAAATGAGGTTTCGGTAAAGGTCCATTGTAACCACCCAAATATCCAAAATTAGAGATTTCATCAGCAGTTAGTATCGTTTCATCCTTTGTTAGTAAGAATGCCCCAGTTATGAAATCACGTATAGCGCCAATAATAGGACCTCCATATCTTGGCGATATAAGCTGATCTTGAACCCTCATTAACAAGGCCGCTTCTGCCCTTGCCTCCTGGCTTTGTGGTACATGCAAATTCATCTCGTCACCATCAAAGTCAGCGTTGTATGGTGGACATACAGCCGGATGAAGCCTAAAAGTACGATATGGGAGTACTCTTACATTGTGAGCCATAATAGACATCCTATGCAATGATGGCTGTCGGTTAAATATGACAACATCCCCATTCATTAGATGACGCTCTACAGTATAGCCATTCATCAATGAATCAGCAATAGTGGCTCGATCCGTGACATAGTCCAGTCTTATTTTTACACCGTCGGGTCGAATAATGTAATTAGCCCCAGGATAATTGTTGGGCCCATTTAGAACAAGATTTTTGAGTTTATCGATATTCCAGGTAGAAACAGTTTCTGGTATTGTAAGCTTTTTTGCGACATCACTTGGTACACCCACGTCTGATATGGTAAGGTTTGGATCAGGTGAAATTACGGTTCTGCTTGAAAAATCAACTCGTTTGCCCGATAGGGATCCCCTAAATCGACCCTCTTTACCCTTGAGTCTCTGGGTTATGGTCTTTAATGGCCTTCCAGACCTGTGATGAGCCTGAGGGATGCCCGACACCTCATTGTCAAAGTAAGTTGTAACATGATACTGCAATAAATCTACCAAATCCTGAACAATCAAAGGCGGTGTTCCAGCTTCTTTGCTCTCTTTGAGTCTCTGATTTACTCGGATAATATCCACTAGCTTATGAGTCAAGTCATCCTCTGATCGAATGCCTGTTTCTAGAATAATAGATGGTCTCACAGTTACTGGGGGAACAGGCAAGACTTGAAGAATGAACCATTCTGGTCGAGCAGTCTTAGGATCATATCCTAACAATATTAGGTCATCGTTTGAAACATTTACTAGCCTCTCCCTAATGGTTATGGGTAGCAATCTATTTTCTCCTACATCAGTTTTTTCAACAAAAATTGTAGGTTTTGTAAAAATGAGATCATATTGTTCCTTCTGACAGTGCGGACACACCTTAACTTTCTTTGCTTTCTCAATAATCTCGTCTTTAACGTTTTCAAGAGTAATTACAGCATACGCTGCCTTGCTGTCGCGTAGGTTTTTATATTTTTCTAAATCTTCATTACTAAGTTTAATACGATTACACGATCTGCACGTAATTAAAAGCAATTTATGAATGTCATCGATAAAGGCAATATGTAAAACGGGTTCTGCAAGTTCTATATGACCAAAATGCCCAGGACATCTGGCAGATGTATTTCCACAGGTTGCACATTTTTGACCAGGCTCCAGCGTTCCTAGTCTGTTGTCCATTAACCCCCCTTGAACAGGCATTCCATCTTCATCATATGTTTCTGGTGCCGTAACCTCAGTAACACTAAACTTTCTTACCTCCACAGGCGACCAAATGCTAAATCTAATACCATCTAATATCTTGACAGATTCATCATTCATTTAAAAAGACCTCCATTATATAAAAACAAAAAGATTAAACCTTCTCCTTTACCAATAAGCGTGGAGCGACATTTAAACTCATCATTTCTTGCAATAACAATTTGAATGCATATGCAATAATAACACTGGAAATTTTTCCCTTGTCACCACAGACCCTGCATACAAATTTTCTCTGTTTTGTATCAAAATATGATAATAAACCGCATCTCTCGCATACATTTATCTCTGCTTTATCAGATTCTTCTAAAAGTCTGTCCTTTAGCATCATAGACGCACCATAAGCAATTAGGCAATCCCTTTCCATTTCTCCAAACCTCAACCCACCACCTCGAGCTCTACCTTCGGTAGGTTGCTTTGTTAGCATTTGAACTTGACCTCTTGCTCTACTATGGATCTTGTCGGCCACCATATGATGAAGTTTTTGATAGTACACTACGCCAACATATACGTCAACAGGGAATCTCTTCCCGGTCCTCCCGTCATACATTACCTCTTTTCCACTATGCTTGAATCCATAAGACTCCATTATACCCTTAATATCATTCAATTTTTCCCCCAAAAATGCAGAGCCATCAACGATTGTGCCTCTCAAAGAAGCTGCTTTACCACCCAATGATTCCATGAACATCCCAACAGTCATTCTAGAAGGAAATGCGTGAGGGTTGATCATTACATCTGGGACTACGCCATCTTCTGTATAGGGCAAGTCCTCTTGGTTTACAAGCATGCCAACAACTCCTTTTTGACCATGACGGGAGGCAAATTTATCACCTATCTCAGGGATTCGCATATCTCTGACTCGAATCTTGTACATTTTGCCCCCTTCTACAGATTGAGTCATGATAACAGTATCGACCACCCCATTTTCGGATGGTCTAACTCCGATTGATGTGTCGCGTCGATATGGGCCCTTAACTTCAAACTCTTTGTATTCCTCCATGAATCTGGGCGGAGAGGTTCGGCCAATCAAAATATCACCCCCATTAACAACTGATTCATGCATTATAGCACCATCTTGTTCCAACAAACGGTAAGATTTTTCTCCACGATAACCACGAATGTTTGCTTCAGAAGACGGGATCTCAAAAGTATCCTTCATTCCCCCAGGATATTGTTTAGCTTCAGCCTCATATACACGATAAAAGAATGTACGTGCTAATCCTCTATCTACCGATGATTTACTAAAAACCACAGCGTCTTCAATATTATACCCTTCAAATGGCAAAACCGCTACTACACAATTTTGGCCAGTTGGTCGTTCATCTAGTCCCAATAAATTTATTGCTTTAGTGCTTACAACAGGCATCTGTGGATAAAGCATAAAATGTTGTCTTACATATGTACTCGCATTCATTAGTGGAGTAGAGAAGCCCAAACTTTGTTTTGCCATTGCACTTTCGTATGTATTCCTTGGTGATTGATTATGTTCAGGGTACGGAATAATAGAGGCACCCACACCCAATATCGAAGATAAGAAGATCTCAACATGAGTATGGTCGTTAGTTATATTCCTCATTTCACTTGCAATATAACAATTTTCTTCCTCATTGGCGTCTACCAGTTCTATAATTCCCATGTATAAGAGGTCAGTCCATGACAAAAATTTCTTTGAAATTTTTTCGATCACTTCCTTTGTCAACAGTATATTTCCATCTTTTACGATTGCTAGGGGCCGCAATACCCTGCCTGAGTTACAACTAATATACAACCTTTTTGTTGCATTGTCATTCAAAGAAGAATAAAAATAGATTCCCATGTGAGGATGCATTCTACCAGATCGCCTCATGGTACGCAATCTGTTTGATAAATTACGACCATCTTCTATGTATCCAATTAATCGGCCATCGACAAATATTCTAGCACCTTTTTGTTTTAAATCATCATTCGTCTCGTTCACATTTTGAACACCCAATTCGTACAACTTTTCAATTACATCAGATGATAAAACGCTGACTGAAATTACTGCAGATAGTGCCAAGTTTTTAACTAACCCACAATTAGAACCTTCTGGTGTTTCGGATGGACAGATACGCCCAAAATGAGTTGCATGCAAATCCCTAGCTTCAAAATTGGGTTGACTTCGACTTAGTGGAGACTGGATTCTCCTTAAGTGACTAACTGTAGACATGTAATTTGTTCTATCTAGTAGTTGGGTAACACCGACCCTACCCCTACCCCAATTTCCGGTAGCTATAGCGTTGTTTAACTTGTCAGAAATAATTCCTGGTCTGACAGCGGCTGCAACTGCATTGATTCCTCGCTTCTGACCAGATCTTTCTAATTGATACTTCATATCTCTAATAAGGTTCCTAAATGCAGTCCTGAATAAGTCTGCTAACATCTGACCTGCAAATTTTATGACTTTATTCCCATAATGATCCTTATCATCTGGTTCAATCCAATTAAGATTTAATTCAACTAATTTACATGCGGATTCGCCTAAGAATAAGGCCTTTTCATATCGGTTATCAGGATTCTTACCAAGATGAGGCAATAGCCCCCAGTCTAACAATGTTTCCGCTCGTTTTATTTGAAACTCTTCTAACATGCCTGGTGCAATTCTTTTGCTTATGTAGATTATGGCATCTCTACTAGTAACAACTTCGCCAGATTTTTCAAAAGAAGGTTCCAGTTCGTCCTGGATAGTATCATTCAAAGAAACTGCATTTGCAATATCCTTATCAGACTCCACGCCTAGAGCTCGCACCAATATGATAAGGGGGATGTCAACGGGAGAGCCTGGAATCTTTGAAACAATGGAACCATCAGGCCTCATAATCAATTCTAATTTTGCACGATATCCAACAATTGAAGAGTATACTTTTGCCTTATATAACATGGTACCCGCTGTTTCCTCGATATCAACGATGATCTTATTATAAGAAAGATCCTCCAATCCAACTATTACCCTTTCTGAACCGTTTATGATGAAATATCCACCAGGATCCTTCGGGTCTTCCCCAACATCGATTAATTTTGTTTCAGAATAATTATGAAGCATACAGGCGTTTGACTTTACCATTACAGGCATATCACCAATATGGATAAATCTGGATTCTAAAGTTTTGCCCTCTTCAACTATGCTGCATTCCAACATAATTGGAGAAGCGTACGTTAAATTGCGAAGTCGAGCTTCGACTGGTGCTACGTGAGTAATTGAACCATCTAACTCCATGATCCTAGGCTGCTGCATTTTTATTTTTCCCAATTTAATTTTATATGGATATTCGGCCGTTTCAATTTCTATCTCATTGACCTCGTCAATTATGCTTTGAAGTCCCCGCTCAATGAACTCGTTGTAAGAATTAAGATGCTGTCTTGCTACTCCCTCTCGTCGCAAAATATCGTTGATGATAGGCCACATATCTATAGAATTATTACTGATACTGACTGTCATTACCTAGATCAACCTTCTACTACATATCGGTAATATACACTTTCACCTGCAGTAGAACTCTTTCGGGTTATTTTAATAACATCCCCAGGTTGAGCTTCTAATCCTTGAATGCCTTTATCAGAAGACATCATATATGGAAATTGGCTGGGTTTAGAATTGAATTTCTTAAAAACAAGCTCAGCCTCTTCTTTTGTTAGAATTTCATGTTTAGGTTGGTAAATATGATCGACTATTCTTATCTCTTTCTTCTCAGCTGACAATATACAAATCCTCCATACCAATTATTGAATCACATAATAACAAAATAAATGTCAAGTATCGAATAAAGCAGTAATCGAATATATATAATATTCCATCAGGATGCATAAACCCAAAATGAAATAATCCGAAATTCACTTGTTTATCGATACAAGGCTGGAGGTTTCGTGGTTGTTAAATAAATATCAATTTCATAAAAGTCTATTTGAAAAACCTTCTCCTATAGATCTTATACTGTTCAGAAAAATAAAATGACATTGAAGGACCCACTATGAATGTGAAAGCCTTTCCTTCACGCAGAATTCTTATATCATATGATTGAACCTATACTAAACTATTGTGGAAGTATGGAAGTTCGGTGTTGATTGGAATATGCCTACTCACGATGTCAGTGTTTGTAGGAATATTAAGTCCCAGTAACTTTGGATTTAGAGATGCATTATCTAGTTTAACTAATGCAAATACCACTACTATAGATACTCCTACAATTCAGGACGAAACTTTTGGAAACACTTCCACAAATGGAAATCAGCTGGGTTACCCATATTTTAAAAATGATATTTATTATCAAGTCAAAATAGATAACATTTTGAATCCGATATCAATATCGAATGTAGGAGTTAGAATTAATAACATACTTTATGATAATGATCAAAGGAGCATAATTCTTGTGTTAAACCCAGGCCAAAGTAAGTTAGATAGTCTAGTAATTGATCTGCCTCGGAACATAATAGATTCGAGAATAGATGAAAGAGATAAGAACTTCACAGTACTAGTAAATAACCAACCAGCAAAATATCAGGAAATAATAGACAAAAATAAATCAAATATATCATCTCCCAGTGTAGGGAGCAACATATCATCTTGGGAATATACTTTAGATAATAATAGCAGAAAACTGATAATAGAATTTGGAAAAGATGCAAGAGTAATCAAAATCATCGGTACGGAACTTAATAATATAACTAGTCAAAATCATTCAAGTTTAGACATTTCTGAATCTAAAGATATCCAGGATGGTGATCAAAGCCCCTATCTCCTGATACCCGTGATTTCATTCATCCTCGGGATAATTTTGGCTGTTGTTTATTTCATGTATCGTAAGAAAAGGTTTAGCTTTAGAAAATAAGGGACATCAGACAATTTGCATGCTTTGGTAGTAGATAGAGTTTGATTTTAAAACTATTGTCTCTCCTGATTAATCATGTTAGGATTTGTGGCAGTTGAAAAATCAAAGATAAATCTCGATCCTAGAAGTATGTTTATCCCCGTTCGCTCGAGAAGGTGCGAGCTTTTACTGTATCAAAACAATAAACATTGCGCATCCACCTATGATGCATTATTTAATGAATACGCATACTCAAAAAAAAATGATTACAAGAACCTAAAGGTCTACTCTATGCTCAGATGCTAAAATATTTAACCATCAAAAAGCGCTAGCATAAAAGTATCCTCTTGTGAATTATAAAAACAGTTAACCTTATTATTGTAAATTTAGAATTATTCACAGATGCGATGCGATTTTTAATCAATTTTCATACTACTATATGAGTAAATGGTTAACATATTCACTTGAAAGGTGAACATAAGATAAAAATTGTATATATCACTTAACATTCTACGAAAGTTTTTTTAATTTAAAATATGTAATGTAAACTAGATCATCATAATTGGCACTAGACTATAATAAAATGATTGAAATAATATTGGAAGAAAAACAGGACCTAAATTTTGAGAAATTAAAGGAAATGATTGAAGAAAAAAAGACCAATGTGGGTGCAGGGTATTTGACTGACCAGGGAGCATTATTCCTAGTGGCCGCAGATCTCGGTATTTCTTTGGAAAAAACTCCAAAATCAGAATATAGTCTTAAAGATGTATTCGTTGGCGCCAGGGATGTGACTACTGTCGGTAGAATTATGAGCATTAATCCAATCAAGATATTTTTAAAAAGGGATTCAAATCAGGAATCAAGGAATAGAATTATCAATATTTATGATAAGGATTCAAATGTCAAAGTAAAACTCTGGGATGATTTTGTAGATCTACCTGAACATCTTGATCTAAAACTTGGAGATTTGATTAAAGTTTCAAAGGGGCAGGTCAAAGCTGGGATGGATAATAAACCCATTATCAACTTGAGCAGTAACGGGTCAATTGAAATTGTTTTAGAAGGTGGAAAATATCAAATTCCTTTACTCTCTGAGATTACACAAACGATTGATGAACTTGATGTCCCAAAGGAAAATATGGTTATTTCTGGAAGAATTACTTCGGATCCGAGGATATCCGCATTCACCAATAGTAGAGGAGAACGTGCAAAATCCCTCCACATTGAGTTATCAAATGATAACGACACGAGGAAAATTCGATCGATCATTTGGAATATTAATGAAGAAAAGGTACCAAAGTCTTTGACGATAGGTTCAAAAATCAAATTGATCAGCGTGAAGACCAAAATAGGCAACCCTAATTTTAGTAACGGTGATTTAGAAATACACGGTGATGAGGGTACGGGATTTGAATTTATAGAACAAATAGAACCTTTGGAGAACTACACATTGAGGATTATCTCTGCAAGGATCGATCCATCAGAGAGGAAAATGCATTGTATGGCAATAGACAAAGATAGAAAGTCATATTTATTATTAATAGATATTAAACTATTTGATATTCAAATTGAAACGGATGACGTAATTGAATGTTATCCTAATAGAGTTCTTGGAAATACAATTGAAATAACGGATCAAGATTCTTATGTCCAGATTTTGAAGGAGGACAAAGATATACCAGGGACTGGACAGTTTGAAAGCAAAATAATGGATATAGATAGCATGAACACGCCATATGTAGTCGAGGTTATTGTTCTTCAGAATCCAAATAAGATGGATGTTAACACTAAGAGTGGCGAAATAGTGTCAGTTGCAGACACGATAGTGGGCGACGACACTGGAGAAATCAGGTTGGTTGGTTGGAGAGAGAGTAGTAGTTTAGTAAGTGAACTCAAGATAGGTGAAAGGGTAAGAATTTTAGCAGTAAACGCAGCAAGTGGCAAAGAAGGAAATATGGAGTTATCCCTTAAACCTTATTCAAATATTATGAAAATAAGTTAAGATAGGCAAGAGGGATCATAATTACATAATGATTATAAAAAAAAGACAAATTTCATCAATTATCCCAAAATCCTCTAGTCATTACATATTGTTTTTCAGCTTCATAGATTGTTTTCAACAAGTTCTCATCATCAGTATAGTTACGCAAGATCCTAGCACAAGTATCAGCTCCAATTCCATGACCCGATAACACAAAAACGGCCATTTTCCCAAAATTATTTATTAAAGAAGCTATTTTCCAGGCCCTATCAAATTTATGTTCTTCATCTTTTGAGAGCAAAGCTCCAGTAATTTTCCGACCAATAATATTACCCAGATCGCCATCCTTCCAAAAAGTAGCCGCGACTAATTTGGATTTACAGAATGGACAACCCAATTTGCTAGGTATATCCTTAGTTTCAAATATCCTTTCCCATTTGCCACATCGCATGCAAATTAACTTATGCTTTGTTTTGGTCAAGCGTTCCTTTACCAATTCTAATATCCCATTTTCTATGCCAAGTGGGGCCGAAATTGATTTCTTAGAGCGTGATAAGATAGGTTGAGCCAGTCCGGAAAATTCACGAGTGTCTACCCAGTGTAAATTGATGGCTCCAGATTTTATATCCTTAATTATTTGGGATGTCTTTTTTACATCATACTTATCGTGGATTAATTCCCTAATGGATTCCTTACTAAGAGAGGTCTTATAATATCTATCGTAAAGCATGCGAGCCACCCTTTTATCGTAAATAGACTCTTTTTTTATAATTCCAAATCGCTTTGCTACACCCCACACTTTCCAATTGATATTATACGTTCCACTAAAAGAGGCTATTAGTACTGATTCCACATCAAATTCATCATCAAACAATGAAAAAATATGATTCTGTCTTAATCTGATATTCACAGAACTTAATAATATCCTATATGGATCTGATCTAGTTTCAATTATATAACCAGTCTTTGATGAAAGGAATGTAGACAGTAATGAACCTAAGGTGTTATTGATTTTTGAACCAAGGGTACTGTGGATTACTATAATACTTTCGGTAGGTATAGTCTCAAAGACCAGATTCGAGGAATCTGGAATGATATCCAGCGATTTCATATTCTTTGACATATTATCTATTATCTTCGGATCTGTATCAGAGAAACTAACATCAATTTTTTTGGAATTCTCTGACCTAATTTTTTTTCTTAATTTGCCTACCATCATCGCAGTTTCATAATCGACTGGTATCATCTCCCCTACCCAATATGGAACATTAATTGGAGCACCGCTTAGAGGTTCAACGTGAACTTGAAATTTCCCCTCATCTATTACTAATATTCTCCATTGTGAGCCTTTTAAGACAAAGACATTCCCTTTTTCTCCGTAATCTCCCACAAATTGTTGATCCAAAGTACCTATTCTCTTTTTTGATATCGAATCAATTACTTCGAACTTTACAATGTGTGGTATAGTTGAAACATTTTCATAATAGTATCTATAAGACTTTCCAGTCCTTGTAATATGTTTTTTTTCCACGTCTAATCGGATTAGAAAACTATTTACGAGTATATTTATACAATCGATGAAATCAAAATATGATAGCGATCTGAATAAGTGAGCAGAAGAAAAGGCATCATATAATTTTTCTAAATTCAACTTTTCTCTAGTTTGCAACGTCATTCCGACTATATTATGTGCCAACACATCGAGTGGACATTCATGTGGAATTTGATCTTCAATGGATCCTCTTCTAACTCTTTGGATTATACTCAGTGACTCTAAAAAATCATCATAGTTATTTGTAATTATCAACCCCTTAGCTGATGATCTCCGAGTATGCCTACTACGGCCAATCCTTTGTATCAATTTTGATACCTGTCTTGGGGATCCATAATGTATTACAAGATCAATTGATCCGATATCTAATCCCAATTCAAGGGAAGAGGTACATACCACAATTCCAACGAAACCACTCCTCAAAAAATTTTCAGTTTCTTCTCGAGCATCTCTGGATAGAGAACCATGATGGACCTGAACTTGTAAATTACTCTGATTTTTCAACACGGTACTCATAAATTCAGATTCATCCCTGGTATTGGTAAATAACAAAACAGAAGAGTCTGAATGAGTTTTAGATACATAGTCTAAAATATAGGTAGAAACTTCTTTAATTGATCCATCTACATGTTTAAGATCAAGATCGTATTTCCTAAGTGTTTTATCTACCAAGATTGCACATTTTCTTTTTTTTCCTACCAAAAAACGAGCTGTTTCAGCAAGATTTCCAACAGTAGCTGAAATACCTATTCTACAAAAGCCAGTAGAAAAAAAAGTCAGACGTTCGAGGCACAATGACAGATAAGATCCTCGTTTGGACGATATGATCTCGTGGATTTCATCAATGATAACCCATCTTACCGTTTTTAGTAAATGACCCATCTTTTCATTAACTAGCATAATTGCCAAGGATTCCGGAGTTGTTATCAGTATGTCCGGTGGATTTTGATAAATTTTTTTACGCTTGGTGTATGAAGTGTCGCCATGTCTTATTTCGACTTTTAGATTTTCGGAAGTTGCATACTTCATGATTCTTCTAAAAACGTCGTTGTTGAGTGAGCGTTGTGGAGTAACATACAGACATCTTATACCTTCGCCACCCGCTGATTCCCCACCTTCAGCATCAGCCAACATAGTAATTACAGGAATTATAGCAGATTCAGTTTTTCCCGAACCTGTAGGAGCTACCAATAAAGAATCCCGCCTTCGTACCAAGACCTTATATGACTGGTTCTGGATGGAAGTTAATTTTGCAAAAGATTCTTTTGAAAATTTATTTAATATATGTTGTTCTAACTGAGCGTAACTACTTTTCAACTCTATCAGGCTGTTGATTTTGCTTAAATTTAGAACCCTTTTTATTAATTTTTTCTATTACTCTAGATTTTTCAACAATATTGCCTTGACCCCTAAAGAAAAACTCATAAGCAAATATACAAATCAAAGCGGCAACAAATATTATGATTGATGACGAAAAAACCACATTGTCAAAATAATCTGCCATAGTTTGGACTAATAGATATTGGTAATCATCTTATAAATATGTTAAACATCAATAGAAAAATAAAGAAATAGGTTTTTATATTCAAAAGTTCCTTGTTAATTGTTTTACTATTTGATTTTAATCAAAAACTGTGATTCAATTGTACTCGAGGTCCTTTGAATCGAGCCAGAACTTGCAAGAAAGTCAATCTGTAATGGCAACAATTTTACAGAATCTTCCTAAAGAATGTTCTCTGACCAAAATTGAATATGAGGGTCCTAGAATCGCCCTCCACACAAACAAACCTCAATTTTTACTCGAGAATAACAAAATACTGTCTAATATAGTAGGCCAAATAAAAAAACGAATAGTATTAAGGATCGATGAAACCATCAGAATTGACGAGAGCGAAGTTCAAAAAGTAGCTGAAAAGCATGTTCCTCAGGAATCAGGCATAACTGAAATATTGTTTGATCCTGCGTTGGGAGAAGCCACTATATTTGTAAAAAAAATATCTGAAATAATAAAAGATGAAAAGATCATAAATAATATCATCTTAGAATCAGGTTGGAAAATATCATTTAAAAAGACCCCAAAAAACATGGTCACAATCAAGAATATTAACAAGATTATTAGAAATGCTTCAGACTATCGCATTCAGTTTTATAAGAGAATAGGTGAGAAAATATTTCGTGAAAAATTAGATCCAAATATTGAGGCCAATTTGAACTCATTGGGAGGATTTGCAGAAATAGGTAGATCGTCAATGATATTGAGCACCAATGAAAGTAACGTTTTACTGGATTGTGGTATGAACATATATACCAAAGATCCTCTGTCTAGGTTTCCACGATTTGATTCAACTGGAATCAAGCTTTCTGAAATCGATGCTGTTTTGTTAACACATGCGCATTTTGACCATATAGGATTTTTGCCTATGTTATTCAAGTACGGTTACGATGGTCCTGTATATTGTACAGAGCCCACTTCGTACCTAATGTATATTCTTTATAGGGAGTACATCAAACATTCCGGATCTGAAGCACATTATACGGACAAGGAATTCGAAAAGATTTTTTCGCATCTAATTCATCTAAATTATAATATCGTTACGGATGTTTCTCCTGATATTAAAGTTACATTTTACAATGCGGGACATGTTATTGGTTCTTCGTCATTTCATCTCCATATAGGAAATGGAGATCACAATTTTGTTTATACTGGGGATATAAAATTTGGAAAAAGTTCATATTTGGAAAATGCAGTATGGAACTTCCCCAGAGTAGAGACACTACTAATTGAAGGAACAAATGGTGGGAGAGAAGACTCATATTTGTCTCGAGAAGATGCACAAGAAAGATTAATAGAAGTTATCAATAAGGTGATCAGGAATCAAAAATTAGTTTTGATGCCCGCTCAGTTAATTGGAACCTCTCAAGAATTACTCATTACACTGGATATGCTTATTAAACAAAAAAAAATAATGAAATGCAAATTATATATTGAAAAGTTGATAACCGAAATCAATTCCACACACGAATTCAACTTGGAATTCTTAAATCGAGAGTTACAACAATCCATCATTTCGAATGATTATAATCCCTTCCGCTCTAAAAATATAGCATCAATTTTAGACATAACTACACAAAAGTTGGACCCGGGCATCATCATTTATCCTTCTTCAATGTTAAATTGCAGCTACTCCAAGGATTACTTAAAAAGGATATCAGGTGATCCTGGAAATTTGATAATTTTCACGTCGAAACCAACGGGTATGACATTAGGGAAAGAAATTATGGATGGGCAAAGAAAGTTATCTTTAAACGACGAAGACTTTGAGATAAGGTGCGCTATTGAAACAATGTATTCATTTAATTCGCATTCTGATTTTAATCAACTAAATGCATACATTTCTAGACTTAGACCGAAGCTTAGAAAAATATTGGTAAATCACGGCGAGAGATCCAAAGTGCAAAACTTTTCTGGTTATTCTAGCAAGGTTCATAACATTTCAACACAGTACTTGCAAAATCAAGAATCCATAAAATTATTGTAATGTAGCAAACTGTTAAAGATGGTCATCAAGGTGTATCTTGATTGCTTTGCCATATTTTTACTTCAGGAGGTGTAATTATAATACGTTCTTCACCCAATCTTGCAATATCGCCCCCTAATATGGTAACGGATTTATAAAGATCTTCCACGACTAATTTAAGCTCTCCAACGTCTCTCTGTGCCAATGGTGTTATTCTGATAATAATTATCATATTTTTTTCGATATCTCTTTTAATTTCAACAATATCTTTTGAATTACGAAGTGTAAATGTCTTTAAATAAATAGGCCTTTCCCCAATTTTCTTTGCTTGCATTTTATCAGATATATAATTAGTGTGTAAACTACTTGATTAATATGAAGATTGAAAGATATTAGCCGCAATATATAGTAGTATATTCAAATTCTGTAATCTTCTACTTCATTTTTTGTGCATGGTTGAGATGATATTGTCCTAAGTAATTTTTGTCTTCTATTAACCACTGAAACTTCGTACTTATCTTCCGCTTCCGTATCAGAGTAACGCAAGGTAATCCTTATGGATAATTCCAATAGGTTCTTATGTTTTCGTAAATCTGGATGGACATTTAGTCTCAATATAGATGTTGGACCTGGAACTGTCACCGGCTGTACTAAATAATCAGTATCATTGCACAAGGATTTTATCATTTCATTCTCAGCATGATTCCGCCCTACAATTAGTTTTGACAAGGAGTTTAGTCTAAAGTGCCTACCTATTTTCAAGAGTTCTACATCATTGATACTTGGCTCCGGAACAGAAAATTTGAATAGATCCCTAACTCTTTTTGAAAATTGAGGATCTGTTAAAAGACATCCACCAGCAGAATTAGGCGGGTCTGCGATTCCATATTTATCGGCTAAATCTAGTTGGCCTTTCCTAGAACGTCCTCGTATGGATCCAAGCATTGAACGATTTATTAATCCATTGTTTTCCGGATTTGTTAAGGGCAACAACCGTGCCGATAATGGTCTAAGCACCTTCCCTTCCATTTGAGTGCCTTTTTCAATGATAGATAGAGCGTTTGAATTTTGACTCATCGGTCTCTGATGTAGGACTTCACCGGTAATGATAAAATCGGCTCCAATTTCTTCCATGTGTTTCTTAGCTTCATCGTACATCATCATTCTACAGTCAATACAAGGATTCATCCCAGAACCATATCCATGTTTAGGATTCTTTAACATGGTGAGGTATTCCTTTCCTAAGTAAACGGTTTTCAACTTGATGTCAAGTTCAGAGGCAACTTCTAGAACCTTATGTCCACACCCCTTCCCACAATCAAAATCGCAGAAAGGCGTCTTAATCGCAACTGCCTCCACCTCAATACCTTGTTCCTTCATCATCCTAACTGCCAAGTGGCTGTCTAGACCTCCCGATAATAATGCTACTGCCTTAGTTTTTTCCTTATCAGTTGTATCTTTGGTACAATGGTTAAGCAGTTCTTTTTTTTCTTCCGATATGGATTTCGTTGAAGTTGATTTGAACATTATATCTCGAATTGAATATATTTGCTTAATGTCATCTTTATACTTAGCTATCTTTGAAGCTAAACGTGAGGTCTTTTTGATTTTCAGAAACGTAGTTCAAGAACACTAGGATTTTTTTTTTGAGTTGCTTTAGTGTACCTGATATAGAGATAATCATCAATTCCAATTCAATAAGGCTCAGAGATATCAATATATTAGTCAAAGATTCCAATCGGCATTTTAATATGACAATATCATTTGGATTATTGTTAATCTTGATAATTCGGATGTTGGCATTACTATAATCAATTGATCCAAATAATCCCAAATATCTATTAGAAAGTTCTTCTAGAATACCAGGTTTATTTGAAGATAGGCGATCGGATAAATAAATTCCAATATAACGATATTTTTTTTTAGAGAGGGTCATAAATCATACCTCTTTTTTTACGAGACAACCACTGGTTTAAGTCAGACCAATATTCGGTAGAAGAAACTTCCAATTTATCAAGGATAGAATTGATTATTCGCAAAGAAATTAGCTCATAGATATTTTTTGCACCACTGGATAGTATTAATTGATGCCTATATCTTTTACAGAGACCATAAAAATATTTCATATATGAAAACCATCTACCTATCTGTGAGATATCTAAGTATCTTAATTTTGAGACCAAAAATTCAAATCCAATATTCTTGCCTGATAATTTCTTCAAAAGATTCTTAGAATTAAAAAAATCATTTATTGTCAAGATATCTGTATTGCCATACGTATTATCAAGATTTCCAAGAAAATCTTGGTAGTACAGAAAAAATAAATCATTTTGCGTAGTAATGATACCTTGTTTAGTATTTTGTATCCTCAACACTAGGGTGTCCTTTTCTTTAGCTAACAATCTATTGTCATAAATTCCCATTACATCTATGGAAAAGAATTTTTTTATGAACGATATAGTCTCGTGCGGAAAAGAAAAACCAACTGAGAGATCTATAATGTTTCTATTTTGGGTCAACAGAAATCAGTTTATTTTTCAAATTTTCCTTTCTTTTTGAATATCATTCTAACGGCATCTGTATCAGAAAGGAGAAGAGTTCTTAAACAAAGTTTTTGTTTATCTAGACGAATATATACCGAGCCTTTTTCATCAAGGTTGTTTTTCAAATATTTATCAAAGTCCTCAGATCCATAGTTAATTTTTAACTGGTTGCAAAGATCTACATATATGCGATCTATATCGGATGACGTTGTTATGTTTAGTCGTATTATTGGATTCTTCCAATGCCCCTCAGTTTTCACACACTCAATTGTCACTACATTGGCCGAGAGTTTAAAACATTCCAAAATGTGATTCAATATTTTGTTTTCATCCTCCGTTGCATGAACTAATATTGAGATATCCACGGATGAAAACAATTCAAAAATGAAGATATACTAAGTATCTTCTTCTTTTTCTAATTCTTCTTTGGGTACGGTTACAACATCCTCCTCTGTAGAAACTTCAGAGTTAGCTTCTGTAACAGGAACTTCAGAGTTAGCTTCTGTAACAGGAACTTCTGAATCTATTTTTTCCTCATTGACATGGAGAGGAGATGAAATAAGCTTAGTTTTTCTTACACCCACATGACGGATACTGGCTACCTTCTTTGCAACATCCAGCATATCAGAACTCATTTTTCCCATAGTCACCTCTTTCACAAACTCATTAAGAGACAGTACAGGAATTTTTTCAGTCAATAATTTGGCCATAGATAGTCTGATTTCATGTTTTTTTGATGAATTTATTCTCCTCTGACTAAAAGCTGTGGCAGACACCCTAAAAACATAACCATCCGATGTTGTGAATTCGTCAACAAAATTTATCATAGAGCTGCCTCGTCGGATGAGACTCCGCAGAAACTCTTTTGCATATTCATGTCCCTTAAATATTGTAGAAGCCATTCCAGAATTAATCCTATCAATCTGAACAAAAATCTTAGTTTGATGTTGGGTTGGATCTTGCTTGAGCACATCATATAATGTATTTTCAATTACCCTTCCTTTTGCCTTATTAACATCGGAAATTGGGATATAATTTAGAGGGACTTTGTCAAATGCGGGCGGAGCATTTACTATAATCCATTGTTTATCTCTCCATTTATCACGAACCCTGCCCCCTCGTCTGGAACCTTTTGCCATATGCAGGCAATCCTTGAATCCAAAATATAAGTTATACTAACTCTAAATAGTTGGGCAGTCATCTAATTCAGTTTAAGGCATATTTCAAATTAGTAGAAAAACGTATTTCAAAACTCAAAAATTGTATTCCGGATTCCGATTATCTGGTTGAAATGATCCCTTCGGGTACCTAAATGGCTCAGCAACTACAGCTGATTTTGTACTGCGAAATTACCCATGCGTTCACAAACAAATTAATAAACATGATAGAAAATATATATGACGAATTTCCATGTCTCAAATCCCAAGTATAGGGTACGAAATTATGCATAAAACAATAGTTATTGCAATCCTTTCAATTACTATAATGTCGATTTTTGGTATTTCAATGATTTACACATATTCGTACGAAACGGAGTCTACAAAGGAACACGAAATGACCAATCAAATTTTGGAATTTGAAAAGTGGAATTGCGGCATTGAGAGTCCACCAAACTCCAATTATTTCGTAACAGAATTTAAGGTACCAGAAGAATGTAGTATTCCCATAGCTATTACATATGATAAAACAGACAACAAAGTATGGTTTATTTCCACCCGGAATGGGACTTTATTTGGATTTGATCCGTCTAAGCAGGTATTTGAATCATACAAAATACCTTTCTGGTATTCAAGAGATCTTCCTGCGGGCAACTCTTGGAGCTGGGACATAAAACTAGATAATACAAATAGTAGCCTCTGGTTCACGGATGAAAAATTAAATTCATTGTGGAAGTTTGATAAAATAGAAAAGAAATTCTATAATTACCCCATTCCTTTTCATTCAGAGTTTTTTTCTACTTCTTATCCAATATCAATGGGATTTGAAAATAACAATAGCATGTATTTTGTCGGAATAAGGTCCCTCTCATTGTGGCATGGTCAAATAGACAAAATGATAAATGGAACCTCGGAAGGACTGAGAGAAATACCAATTCCGCTAAAGGATGTATTTCAAACTATTCCAACCTATGAAGTAGGTTTGGGGTCGTTGGCAGTCGATAATGAAAACAAAAGCATTTGGATTACAGCTCTAGCGTTTGGAAAAAAAGGTGTCCTAATCAAGTATAGCATAACAGATAATAAATTTGATATCTTTGAATTACCTAAAAACATAAAATCTCCAACTGGTATAGCAGTGGATCCCCAGGGTAACGTCTGGATAACAGACCATGCCACTAGCTCTTTTTACAAAATCTCTCCACCAGAGAACTCCAATAACATAACTAGTCTAAACATAGAACAGGTTGTAACATCACCGCTTTCATCAAGAATCATAGGAATTGATTATGACGATATTTCAAACAAATCGGTAAATCTACATAATAATACCTTACCCTATTGGATCAAGACCACCAAAGATAATTCGATTTGGACTAATGAACACGTTGGAAACAAAATTGCCAGATTTGTCCCAGACAATGATACCTTAATTGAATATTGGATACCAACTCAAAATATACATTATTCTGCATGCAATCCAATCAATAATAGCAATCAATGCGGTTATTCTAACATATTGCAGTTTGATGTATCAACAGAGTCCTCCAATGACTCGGCGGACATTGGATCGAAGGTTTGGTTTACAGAACAATCAGAAAATAAGATAGGTTTTATTGATTTAGATAAAATTATCCCTATATCTCTGTCCGTTAATCCCAAAGTAATCAGCCTACGTAACGGTAATTACAGTACTGAAAGGATAGAACTGTCTGTTAGTAATATTGATCCAAGTTTAGACCTCCAAAAACAGATCCAAGGTTTCACCGATAATAGCACTATATCCTTCAAGCCAATAATATCAGGGACATTTGCACCAAATGGAGAATTACGGGGTCTACAGGTAACTTTTGATCCTGAAATTTTTGAAATTAAATCTCACCACATAATAGAAAATAAAACAACCAACTTAGGGAGAATAGGTGTCACTCTAGTTGAAACCCAATACATACCCCCAGGAAACTACTCCTTGATGATAGGACTTGAAGGCCAGGATTTTTCGATCTTAAAGAAAGTAAAACTAATTATATCAGATTGACAACCTTACCCCCATTTCCCTATGGAAAATTTAAGTGTCAGCTGCACATCTAAAACCTGAAAAAAGTATCCTTTCATGAGGCTTGAAGTAGTTTCTGTAGCTATTACGTATTTGTTCGTTTGGAGTGGCAAAGCTTCCGCCACGAAGTACCTTTTGATTAACCGCCCATTTATCGGTATACTCCTCAAACCTGGATTGAAAACCAGGATACAACACGTATTCAGAAGAAGTCCATTCCCACACATCACCCATCATTTGATAGCACCCATAGTGACTCTTGCCCTTTGGGTAGCAACCTGCTTCAGTAGGATGCCATATATAAGAATCAAGAAGATTGGCGTGTTCATTTGTCATGGGAGTATTACCCCAAGGATAAATTGTTTTAGAATTAGAATTGCTATCCCACGAAGCAGCTTTTTCCCATTCGGCCTCAGTAGGCAACCTCTTTTTGGCCCATTTACAAAAAGCATCTGCCTCATAATAACTCAAATTCACGACTGGTTCATCCATTCTAATTTCCCGAGTACCTCGAAAATCCTTTTTGTTCCATTTATTATTGTCTTTGTCCAATACCCAGTAAAGCGGTGAATTCCAATTTTCAGACAATACCATTTCCCAACCATCCGCCAACCAATATCGGTAATTTTGATATCCACCTGCTTCAATAAACTCAATAAATTCCCGGTTTGTAACTAATCTATTATCAATCTTGTAATTATTCAAATATACCTTGTTTTCTGGTAACTCATTATCGTAACAAAATTCTTCACCATTATAGCCTAGCAAGAATAAACCCCCATCAATACGTATCATTTCTTTTGGAACGTGATACATGACAAAAGGGCTAATAGATTTCCTTGGAACATAGTTATCTGAGTCGTCAAGAAATCGATTATAATAGTACTGAAAATCATAAATCATCAGCTCCTGATGTTGTCTTTCATGATTAAATGCGGTATAAATGTCTAAAGTCAATTCATCTGAATAGTCTTTTGTGTCATTAGTCGTCAATTTTATAAAGTCTACAAATAGTTTCTCTATTTCCTTCCTATACTTGATGGTTTGCATAACGGTAGGTCGAGGATACCTCCCTCTATCACTTTTCTTGAGAATAGAACCATATTTTTGATAATAAGAATTCAAATAAGAGAGGTTATAATCGTCATCATAGCTGTTATAGCTTTTAGAATATTTCTCTAATATTTTGTGAAAAAACCAGGTCACGTGTGCTATGTGCCAATTAGGCGGGCTTCCAAAATCGCTCGACTGCATCACTGCATCCTCAATATCCAAAGGAGAAAATAATTCCAATGTCTTATTTCTCACATCCATGAACTCCTTGATCAACCCTTCAATTTGCAATGAGGTTTGCATACAGTATTTTATTAAATAAAAAAGTATTTTAACATAATTTATCTATTTCTGCGATTTCAGAATATCAAAGTTGAAATATGCAATAATATTATAGTAGTGTACTGATATAGATTGGAAAACAGTGAATCACAACCATCAGGAATAGAACAAATTTCACAAGGTGACAACGGTCAAAGAAGATTTCCCAATAGGAGAAATGAAAATGGAGGCGGTAATGACAGTGGAGGCGGTAGCTACAACAGATTTTTTAAGCCATCCCCAGTAAATGCAGGAGAAGAACATGAAGTAGATATAGAATCCATGAGTAAAAGAGGAGATGCAGGTGTAGGAAGGATTCAAGGATTAGTTATTTTCGTTCCGAATACGAAAGTAGGAGACAAAGTTAAAGTTAAGATTACTCGAGTAGGAAGAGGTTATGCTACAGCAGATTTGGTAGAAGCTAAACCTGAAGAATAACCTTAAAAAACTTTTCTAGTTTTTTTCACAATTTTCTCAATTATTTATAAATAAATGAGTTACCGTTTGACTCATGTAATGCAGTTACCTAGAAAGGTAATAATAGGAAATAATATTTTAAAGGATTCAGGAGAGTTCATCAAAGATAGTGATCAGAATGTTAATAAAATCGCAATCATAACTGGTAAAAATGTCAAAAATAAAATAGCAGGAATTATAGAAAACAGCTTAACTGAAAGCAATCTCCAATTTGAATGGATAATTGCAAAAGAAGCATCATTTCAACAAGTCGACTCGATTACAAATCTGCTAAAGGATAGGAACATTTCCATCATCATGGGTTTGGGAGGAGGTAGATGTATAGACCTAGGAAAAATGATAGCCAACAGGTTGAAAATATCGTTCGTCAGTATTCCCACATCAGCCTCACATGATGGAATCTCTAGTCCTTTTGTTTCGCTTAAAGGAAATGATAGACCTTATTCTATAAAGGCGGATACCCCTATAGAGATCATTGGAGATTTAGACATCATTTCAAATGCCCCTTATAGGCTAATTGCCAGTGGATGTGGAGATTTAATTGCAAAGACAACCGCCGTAAAAGACTGGGAGTTAGCAAGGGATTATAATAACGAGTACTATGGCGAATATGCAGCAAAGTTGGCCTACTTAGGGTCAAGAATGATTATAGATATATCAAAGAAAATTATAAAAAATCAAATTACTATTCAAGTAACAAGGACTATTGTTGAAGGATTAATAAGTTCAGGTGTAGCAGCCGGTATAGCTGGAAGTAGCAGACCGTGCTCAGGGTCAGAGCATCTCTTTAGCCATGCACTAGAATACATAACTGAAAATAAATGTGGATTACATGGTGAAAGGGTAGGGATTGGAACCATAATTATGTCTAAATTGCATAATTTAGATTGGTTGGAAATTAGAGAAGCCCTGAAAAGAATTGGTGCCCCCACAACTTCTAAGGAAATAAATGTAGATAAAGATCAACTAGTAGAAGCTTTATTGCTCGCAAAGAAAATCCGACCTGAAAGGTACACCATCTTAAATAGGCTTGATCTTAGTCCGTCAAAATATCAAGACATTCTGGATGAGTTAGGGATCCTAGATTGAAAAAACAGATCTGTATTGCGGAACAACCACAAAAATAAAGTTAGGATTTTTCCTTTTTAGATTTAGGACGGACCTCTGTTGATTTGCCCTCGATCTTTGAATCCTCTTTTTTATCCTTTTCATCCTTATCATTACTAGTATCTTTGTCTGGACCAGAATCTGTATTTTTTGCTTCTGAGGGTTTTTCAGCGTCTGAAACAGAATTGGTGTACTTCTCCAAAAACACTAGAGATTTCAAGGACGGAATAAATTTGAAAATATCTGTAGATATTCCTCTTTTGATAATTTGAATTCCCTCTATCAAGAATGTATTTTCAGGAAGAGATATTTCTAAATCAGATTCTTTAGTTTCATATTTAACTTCCGTCAAATCTATTGGCAAACGTCGACTAATCAAGTTTGAAATTTTTTCATTGTCATCATCCAGTTTTTTTACAATATTTGCAGAATAGACGAGAGTCCTTCCGGCATACTTGTGGTTAAAATCAACTTGAACTCGTCCAGATCCGATAAAACGTATAATTCCAATTCGATCATCTAATTCTATTACATCTCCGATACTTACTTCGTTTGCTTTTTCACCTAGTTTGCGTAATGGGATCATTCGGACTTTAGAAGGATCTCGTTCACCAAATGCCTTTTCAGGTGGAATTTCAATATTTAACGGTGTATCGATACTGGACTCTAGTAATGCCTCATCCAAGCCTTTTAGTACCCAGCCTTCTCCCACACCCAATAAACGCGGTTCATATTTTTTATTTGGATCATAGTCGGGGTTATTTTTAACATCATCCGCTCTAGTTGTCTCAAAAATCTCATTAGTATCTTTAATCTTAGCAGTATAATCAAGTAGAATAAGAGAACCTTTTTCCAATGTCATAAAATTCGCTATTAATTTTCCCTATATTAAGTTTGACAATAAAACAAAAAGGATAGTTTTATAATTTTGCAATAGCTTTGTTGATGGCACCTGACGGAACATCGAAGTCCATCATTCTCAATGCAGACTCTATGGCAGATAATGTCCTGACTACATGATATTTATTAACTTCCCCCATTGATCCGATTCTAAAAACTTTTCCTTTGAGATTTCCAAACCCACCTGCGATTAGAATCTTAAACTCATTAGACAATAGATCTCTGAATTTCTTGTCGTCTATCCCAGGTAGATAGTTAACAGCGAGAACGACGTTACTGCGTGCATCAAGTTTTGCGTAGGGAGTCAATCCCATCGCTCCCAAACCTTCATAGAAGGCATCTGCACACCTTTTATGTCGCTCAATCCTATTTGCTAACCCCTCCTCAAAGATCAGATTAAGGGCTTCGTCATAAGCATAACACAACGGTAATGCAGGAGTAAAAGGTGTTTCATAATGTTCCTGATAATATTTGAAATATCTTTTGAGGTTAAAATAGAGAATCGGTGCAGAATTCTCCTGTATGTACTTCTTAGCCTTTGAACTTACTGAAATCGGCGAAACTCCAGGAGGTGCAGCTATAGCCTTTTGAGACGCTGTAACGCATAAATCGATATTCCACTTATCCACTGGCAATTCATCCCCACCTAATATAGATACCGAATCTGCAATGAAGAAACAATCTTTTCTGGAGCACAAGTCACCTAACTTGTCCATATACCTAATTGTCGTTCCTGTCGAAGTTTCATTGTAAACTGCATATAATGCTTTGATATCCTTATGTTCGTCAAAAACTTGTTCGAATTTTTCGAATGGAGGGTTCTCACCAAATGGCGATTCAATTCTTATGGATTTCCCTCCCCAACTATCAATTAAATCTGCTAATCTTGTACTAAATTCACCGTTTACAGGAATCACCACCTTGTCATCTTTTTTTATAAGGTTTACTACTGATGCCTCTACTGCACCAGTACCAGATGAAGATAATAAAACTATATCACTTTGTGTCTGAAATAGCTTTTGAGTTTTTTCTATTATTGATCTATACAATATTCTAAAATCTTCACTTCTATGATTAATTATAGGAGCTAACATAGCATTCATGACTCTGTTGGGAACATTGGTCGGTCCTGGCAACATTACTAGATATTCCATGGCAACTTTCAAAATTACAGGAAGCCTACCCGTTATTTATAAGTAATTCATTTGCTCTGGTCTTACATGAGGAGAGGTATTTGAATAATCACACTACTAGGCGACAAAAATTAATCAAACTCATAAATACTCAAAAAGAAAAACAAGAGAATACCAATAATACGGCCATGATTCTAGACAAGCCCGAAGACATCTTCTATTTCACGGGTTTCTGGGGCGAAGGTATTTTGGTTATATTAGAAACTTTAAGTTCAAAATTAATAGTACCAAAACTAGAGTACACGAGAGCTTTAAGAAGGTCCAAGGATTGCGATGTGATTTCATCAGACAGAGGCAAGACCTTAACTGATTCCTTGTCGAATCATTTAAATGAAAATAATGTTGTCTTCTATAACAATAACAATTACCATATCATCAAAGAACTTGGTAAAAAAATAAGCAAAAGGAACCTTGTAGTTGACTATAACCCAGTAGAAAAACTTAGGGTAATAAAAGACGCTCAAGAAATTGACAAGATAAATAAAGCTTCTAAAATAATTGATAAACTTTTTGAAGTTGCTATCAATGAAATTAAAGTAAATAGATCCGAGGAAGAAATTCAAGCTGTTCTTGTATATGAAGCCATGAAAATGGGTGCCAAATTTCCTTTTTATCAATTTACCTCAAACCCACTAATAATTGCAAGTGGATCGCAAGCTTCGTTTCCACATGCAGAGACATCCAAAAGAACGATTAAAAACGATGAATTCATAGTGTTAGACATTACTTTAAGTTATGACTATTACGTTTCTGATGCGACTAGAACGTTTGGAATAGGAAGAATATCCAATAAGATGAAGAGCGTTTATGATATTGTTAAAGCTGCGCAGGAAAATGGAATTAGACGATTATCAGAAACGGATAATTTCGCAGTGGTTGATGCGGCCTGCAGAGATACAATTCAAAAGGAAGGATTTGGAGAATATTTCATTCACTCTACTGGTCACGGCATTGGCTTAGAGGTCCACGAATTGCCTTGGATAAGACCCAAAATAATAAGTCGTATCCAAGAAAATATGACGATAACCATAGAACCTGGCATATACTTAGAAAATAAATTCGGTGTAAGAATAGAGGATAGTTTATGCATAGTTAAAAGGAAGAATGCAAAAATTGGGCAATATTTTGATGCGCTTAATTTTCATTCTTTTGACAAAGAGTTGATCATCCTATGACTTGCTTTGAGGAGATTAATAAAAACAAATAAAGAAGTCTAAATACCATCAGAAAAAAGATGTAATTGGGGATGAAGTAATTAGCTGCTCCAGTCTGAGTATTACAATGATGACCCTGCGACGAACTGACCCAATCAATCGAAATGAAACTAGATGCAAAAGTTCATTCCCGAGACGTTTTGCAATAAAAATGATCCGAAGTTGGGAAAAACTATCTTAATATAATTTGTAAACATTTCTTAACCAGCAAATGAAAGCAGTCCCTTAGATATAGACATCGAGATTTGCCCTTCCTTTTTCGTCATGGATGAGAATATATCGTTGAATTGGCTCACCAGATCGTTAAGGAGTAGTATTTGTAGTATAGGTTTAACTCAGTATTTTGTAATTCAATGTTGTTGACTGGTAAATTGCTTAGGCTCACAGGACTTCAAATAATGGATTTCGATTTTGGATCCAATCTCTTCTGAGGATAATTTATTTCATGAGTGACTCGGAGTCACTCTTTTATTTAAAATCTTCTCAACAGCTTAGGTTTCAGTAATTCTGGGTGCTCTCTTAAGTATCCAATTTTCTGTAAGATGGTTTGCTTGTCTTCGGGGAGAGTACCACCAATTGAGTATACATTAGAAGCATGATTGGCCCTAAAAATCACGTTATCGCTTATGCTTATACCATTAATTAAACTGTTTAATTCATCCAATACATCTAGATCGTCAAGTGGGATAAATGGTTCTTTGAACTTGGTATAAAACTCCTTTTCGATGTCAGGTTCCATATAAAGGGTTAATGCGCCTATATAATTCGGCTCTATCTCGTTTAGTATTTTGGATGTATCTTCTGCATGCACCTTGGAATAATTCTTTCCTCCCAGCCCTAGTATTATCATGCAGGATAAAATGAATCCAGTGTCCTTTGCTTTTTTACAACTATCTACTATCATCTTAGACGTAGCACCTTTTGTCACTTTTTTAAGGACCGTATTATTCCCACTCTCTATGCCTAGATAAACCATATCTAAACCTGCTTTTTTTAAAGATTCCAATTCATCATGTGATTTTTCCAATAAATTCTTAGGCATTGAGTAGCTTGAGATCCTTTCTAAGTTATTGAATTTTTTTCGTATCATCGAGAGAACATGAATCAATTTGGTTGTTTCCAAGTTTAGAGCATCACCATCCGCCAAGAAAATCCGCTTAGTCTCTGGATAATAATTAGCCATCATATCTATTTCTCTACTAATTTCGTCAATAGATCGTTCGGAATACTCCTTTGTTCTGTACATATTACAAAATGAGCATTTGTTGAATGAGCATCCTAATGTAACTTGAAAAATTAAAGACTGTGATTCAGACGGTGGACGATATAAAGGATAATCATAAACTAATTCCATTAGGTAAGATGCGATGAACCACAATAAATAACTTAAGTTCGATCAAGATATTAAGACCAATTTCTCTTATTTTTTATATTTTAGAAAGTTGATATCACGGATTCTCATTATCGAAAACAAATTCTAATTCAATATCTAAAGAATTTATCTGAAAAAGGCCTATTAATAATAGAATATAGCCTTGATGTGTATCATAGATAAATTGGTCATTTTGGTTGTTATCACAAAGCATCCTCACTTTCAGCTTGAAATAATACTAACTACAATGTTATGAATATTTTACAAATCAAAAAAGAAAGTACAAAAAAAGTTAAGGATAGATTGCTAATTTCCCTTGAACAAATTCATTAGCATATCCAATGGATTCTTGGATTCTGTGGCATTTGTGCTATTTCCGCTAGTAGTAGCATTGTCTGCAGCTTGTCCAAATTCACTTGCTGTATCATTTGCTGCTTGGCTTGCACCTTCTGTTGCATTACCAGATGCTTCACCAGTTTCATTTGCTGCTCCGCTTAAACTTTCTGTTGCATTACCAGCTGCTTCACCAGTTTCATCTAATACTCCGCCTATACTATTACCAATTTGTTCACCTAAAGATTGAGCATTTATGGATTGTGCAAAATAATTTACACCACTTCCGGCTAATAAAGAGATAATTCCTGCAAAAACGAACATCCCTGCTGCATATTTAATAAAATTCATTAGAAAGTAATAGCTTGTGCTTGTTTTTAAGATTTACATATAATATTTTTATAGAAAAAATTACAATTCGTATATTATATCTCAATTATACCGCATTTTTTACTAGACTTTTGATATTAACCTGCAATTATTGAAAATAATATATAGATTAATTCATTTTGAAGAAATTAATGAGATTTAATCTCTCCAGGGGCAAAGAATTGAATCGCTATGCTAAGTATATAGAGCCCAACAAGAAATATTCCCACACGAATGCCGATGTATCTTTTAAACATTGGAATCAATGCCACCACTGTGATTGAAGTAGCAAGCATCATCTGAAACCATAACATCTCGCTATTAGGAATGGTAGTAAAGAACCCACCATGATACATTGCAGCTATAATTGCCACACCCAATAAGAGAGAATTATTTAGTATTTTTGAGCCAAGGACATTGGCAATAGCGATTGCGGCACCAGCAGCCCCCTTCCTGGCTAATATCATCATAGAAATTTTTTCGGGCATTTCTCCAGCAATAGGACTAATTATAACTGCTAAAACAATAGTGGATACTCCAATATCTTCAGAAAAGGTCTGAAGAGTATGAATAAATGGACCAGCACCGATCAAAATACCAATAGTTCCTGCTGCGAAAGCCAAAATGGCTTTTGTCATATCATTCTTATTCGTTAGAACATGAATTGGAGTAGAGACTGATTTACCTGCGATGGTCTGTACAACAGCGGGTTCCTTTATCTTTTGTTCTCTCTTCATTTCTATATACGCTATTAATACATACG
Source organism: Candidatus Nitrosopumilus sp. (assembly GCA_013694585.1). GTDB lineage: Archaea > Thermoproteota > Nitrososphaeria > Nitrososphaerales > Nitrososphaeraceae > Nitrosocosmicus. The sequence goes on from JACDCB010000013.1 coordinate 48,484, forward strand.
CTACAAACATCCCAACAAAAATGAATCCATCTACATAATTATATCCGTCAAGCAATAGCATTGCACTGATTAAAGCAGAAACCAATAGGAACACTTTATCGATCTTAAAGGTGCTGACATCGATTCTCTTTAGCGGTGCTTTTGATAACCTCGTAGTGGCAATTAGCAACATTAACGCTAGACCAAGAGTCATCATCAAAATATTACTTCCAAGACCGGCACCTATCGCCACTTCATAGAGGCCCACAGAAGCTGCATAAATGACAATTGCTATTTCTGGAAGTGTCGTTGCAACACTTAGCAAGGTCCTACCTACAAATTTGGCTCCAAGTCTCATCGACAAATGCTCTGCACCGTATGATAGCACCCAGCTTGCCAAGATAAGCTCTCCCAGCCAGGCCAACATTAGTAGAAAATTCTCAATATTCAAAAACATTAAAATTTATCTCTAACAGCATATAAATTTAATATTTTATCCAAGATTATTTGATGATTAGAAAACCAAATTAGTGCAGTAAAATCAAATTAAACAACGCATTTAAAAACGATATGGATTTTGTAAGTAGCAATATCAATAAATACATTGAAATAAACAACCTAATTTCAGCCAGAAAGAATTCAATTAAGATTGAATTTAAAAAGATGGAACTGAAAGAAATTCAATCCGATAGTTTATTGGAAGTGGCAGAAGATAAAGTAATACAGGCATTCAAGATTATTCACAACGAAGTATTTGTGGAAGATGACGGCCTTTTCATAGAGACCCTAAATGGTTTTCCCGGTGTTTATTCTTCATATATAAATAAAACAATTGGAAATGCAGGTATTCTCGACCTGCTTGGGAACAAAGTAAACAGAATTGCAAGTTTCAAGTCAATAATTGCATTCTATGACGGTCATAAAATCGAATCATTTACTGGTGAAATAAAAGGTAAAATTTCTTTCGACCTTACAACCGGAGGATGGGGATTTGATCCGATCTTCGTCCCGGAAAATTCGGAATTATCATTCGGTCAAATGGATTTGAAAATGAAGAATAAGATATCACATAGAAAGGTTGCTTTAGATAAATTTCTGGAATGGTATTTAAACCCAAGACTAAAATAATCTTAAATCCTTTACTAAGGGTAAGTTTCTATCCATCTTGAAATAAATCGAGCTTTGTTCTGTAAAACAACAATTCGAGATACTACACTTTCATCCATTAGAGAGTAGTCTTCCAGATGGGTTTTCAATCCGGCGGAAAATGACCTTACTTCGTCCATCTCCAACATATTTGATTCTTCCAATCTGTTTGTAGACATTCCTATATGCATGTATGATTTCAATTCAATAAAATGTGGATTTCCTATCTCAACTAATTTAGCAAAATCTTTAAAAAATGTAGGATTATCGTTGAAATTTCGAATTAAGGTAAAGCGTAAGACTGTGCGGGTGTTAACTTGGGACATAAAATCAAGACTTTGAAGCCATCTCTCCCATGCATTTCTATGCTTTGGTCCATTTATTTTATAAAACATATTTTTGTTTGATGCGTTAGTGGACAGGTAAATTTGAGTAGGCAATGCATTTTCGCTAGCTAGTCTATACAACATTTCAGGTTCTTGACCGTTAGTTACCAAAAATATTGACTTTGTGGCCTTCAGCTTGGACAAGTATTTTATTAGCTCAGGTAATTTAGGATACATGGTCGGTTCCCCTGAAAGAGAAACTGCATAATGTTCTGGAAAAAGGGATTCATCCAATTTGGAGACATTAACATCCGTCTTCCCATAATATCCGACGATTAATTTTCGTCGTTCTTCTAAAAGGTTTTGGACAATTATTTCAGGATCATCAACTAAATGTGCGGGCATCTCTAATGTGTCATAAAATTCGGTCGGTCTCCAACAATAAATACATCTATTCTCACAATTTAGAGCCGTAGGAGTCATTTCCATACATCTATGAGTAGATATTCCATAAAATTTGTGCTTATAACACGATCCCCCATCGGAAAAAGATTTTTTTGTCCAATGGCATAATTCTACGGCTGAATGATTAAATACCCCATATTTTGCTTTTTTTAATTTTTGCTTAGCAGCGGGTGTAATTTGAATTAAATCATTACCGGTATTGCTGTGAGAATATATTTCGCCAGAGCAGCTCATGCTTATAATGGATGAATATAGAAATATAAGTTTTGTACAGTCTCAGAACTTGATAAAAAATTTTAAACAGGTATTAGGAAGTTAAAACAATTATATATAAATAATTAATATAAAATTTTGATTCAATTAGTGGCCTTCGTAGTATAGCCTGGTTAGTATAGGCGGCTGTGGACTTCACTTAGTTCCTTAAAGAATGCGGAAACCGCTTGAGGAGGGTTCAAATCCCTCCGAAGGCCCCTCAGTTTTAATTTCAATTTCTGTTAAAAAAATATCAATTTTACGATTATACCATTCCCTTTGGCAATTCACTACTAGATAATGAATCTAAATCCATCCATTATTGTCGGCCTCTCAATGGCTTGACCCATTTTCAGTCCATGGTAACAGGCCTTTATGAAAGCACCAAATTAAAGGATCTTTTTACAGCAATTTGAAAACAATATTACCTTGTAAAACAGAAATATTGTTTGTTGTCTCTACAGCATAGTATTTACTCGGTCTATTTGATTTTTAGCTGAAATAATGTCGCAAACATTCTATCGCAAGAATTGCATATGAAAATTAAAAAAAGACTATTCTTGAGTAGAGTATGTATTTCTTATTCTCCTGTAAAAATTAATATCTCAAAGTCTCTTCATATACATATGAACTCAAACAGTTCAAATACGGTTGATAATAAAAAACTTGAAGAATTTGTAATTAAAGCAATCGGCGATTTAGGTAGCAGTTTAGGGTCTATGATGGTAATACTAGGTGACAGACTTGGACTTTATAAGGCACTGAGTCAATTTGGACCCATGACATCAGAGGAGTTAGCTCATAATACGAATACAGCAGAACGCTATATCAGAGAATGGCTTGCAAGTCAGGCAGCAGCAGGATATCTA
>JACDCB010000015.1 GCA_013694585.1 Candidatus Nitrosopumilus sp.
CTTGGTTTATTTTCTATTATATGCATCCTCGATCCTGACTATGTCAGATTCATCAAATTCGCCCATTGAGATTTCTAAAATGATAGACGGGGATTGCAAATTTTTAACCCTGTGCTTTGAACCCCTATTTATGAAAATCACGTCGTTTTCATGTAGTATACTTGTATTATCATCGAGTTCTACAGAAATAGAGCCCTTTAAAACTTTCCACCATTCTTCTCTCTTATGATGATATTGCAAACTGGTTTGAGAATGTGGATTCAAATGTAATAACTTGACAGTGCATTTTTCATTTTCAACAAATTTTTCAAATTTCCCCCAGGGCCTATTCTCCTCATAAACCTCAATCATGTTTCTATATTTTAATTGCTATCATATTATTTAAAAATAAACAGCGCTATTTCTGAGCCCTTGACATTCAGAGGATAATTCCAAATGATCTGGGTGTGCAGATTAGAAACTTGTAAAGGGCTATAAATTAGAATTAAACAATTTGGAAGACATGGACTAGCGGACTGATATCAATGAATCATCAAGTGTCCCAAAGCATTGGATGAATAGATTATTGCTTCTCTTATAGATCCAATTGGAGAACTCCTCGAACGTAAATACTCTCTGGTGCTGGATTGCAATGGGAACATAGCCTCCAAAAGTTATAACTTGGATCACGACATAATCCTCATTTACGATTGCAAGTTCTTGTTCTCCATAATCACTTACCTCATCAAGTAGTGTGGTGTAAAGTATCACTGGCTTGCCTGTTTCAGCAACGGTCTGAGAAAGGTCCATTAACTTCTCTCTGAAATTATGAATCAGACAATCTTCAAAGGACATTTGTCTACTTTCCTGCAGTCTCCGCACCTTTTTCAAGCAACCTTGTTCAATTAAAAGAATTTATCTACATTAAAGATCATTACATTTGACTTTTAACTAATAATCTTTACACATCATAGCCAACTGTTTTTCAATCACATCAAAAAATGGTCCGGTTAAAAAAAATGTAAATCATCGAATTGAGCTCCCAGCCCTTTCCTGTGCGACTGTTATACTTTTGAATTTCTTTGTTGTATATTACTGGCTTGGCTATTATGATTTCTGGCATAATTCTAGAATCCTGATAGTACAGAATTCTTTGATAATTTCATTATTCATCCTTTCTGAGGGTCAAAAAAGGTGGTTATGGATATTAGAATAGGACAAAGTAGAAAAATTTTATTTTGAAAAACGAGCAATCTACACATTTTTAACATCTAATCCCAACAGTATTGTATTAGTTTAGTTTTGTTACAACACTATCTAGAAAATTAAAGTATGTAAATTGAAATTTCTCTACCGTCTAATTCTATCTTTTTAGATTTTTTAGCCTCGTTGGTTTTCTCTGAAAATTCAATGTTCCTGACTCGTACCAAGTTCTGCAGATCTAACTCGAAATCACGTAATTTTGCAATTTCTTCTGGTGAAAAATTGGAAACATACGCTGTATCCAATATTTGGGTAGGTGAATATCCCAATTCTTTTCTAAGTTGTTGAATGTTTCGAGCCAAGTCCTTAACCAAGCCTTTTATCATTAATTGTTCGTTTCTGGAGGTATTTAACAGCAGAACTACATTTTCTTTCTCTCCTACCACATAACCACTGGTTGGGACAAATGCAAAATCCATGTCTGTAATAGTTAAATCTACTGATTTATCGGGCGAATAATCGAAATGATAAAACCCCTTCTCCTTCAGTTGTTTGAGTATCCGGAATTTATCTTCAATTTCAAATTTATCAATTAATATGCCAATATCACCTTTAACGATCTTTGCAACAGTTTTCCTGTTTATGGTAATAGATGGTATTGCTGGGGCTTCAAAGTTCATTAAACCTATTATTTTTTCGACAACGGTATTTGTCCTGAGCTCTTTAATCTCAATATTTTCTATGTTCATTTGTTCTTTTAACAATTCTTTTACCCCTTCCACTTTTAGAAATTCAGTCTCGTCAACGTAAATCAATGCTGATTCCAATGGCCACCTCCTTTTCAATTTGTATCGGTTTCTCAATGAAAATGATAAAGATGATATCTCCTTGATTTTATCAAATGCTGCTTCAACCTTTGTATTAGCAATTACAGCCAGTTCTTCACCTACAGGCAGATTTTCCATCAGAATTGAATCAAACTGCTTAAAACATGATAGGTAAAGGTATTCAGTAAAAAATGGACAAATAGGATAAAGGATAATATCAAGCGTCAAAAGGCAGCGAGCTAAGATTCTATATACTGTAAATCTTCTTTCCTGATTATCCAGATCATCGCTCCAAAGATCATATCTTATCAATGGGACATAGGTTTGACTCAATGAATTAATTATGAAGTCTTCAATCATATGAGAAGCTTCATGAAATCTACAGTTACTTAACAAATCAGTGGATTCATCGATTAAGCTTTTCAGCTTTGTTAAAATCCAAATGTCTTGACTCCTCAATGAAAGGTCGTTTGCCTTCCAACCCGACCTTGAGTACCAATCACCGAAGTTGAATTGATCATAGGAAGCATTTTGCTGATAATAGATATGTAAGAAAAAAAGTGTGCTTAAAACCTGATGGGGTCTAGCAGACATTTCTTTAATGTCAAAATTCAAGGGCTCTATTGGAGAAGATTTCCAAATAAAGTATAATCTGACCAGGTCCACAGGGTTGCTGAGTAAGAGAGATTTTGCATCAACAACGTTTCCCAGACTTTTGCTCATCTTGTTTCCTTTTTCATCCAAAACATGACCGGTGAACAAGAATGATTGAAATGGAGATTGAGGACTTTTTTTGAAGATCACATTTAGCATCAATAAGGTGTATGCCCAACCTCGAGTTTGGTCAATCCCCTCTGTCAAAAATTCAGCTGGAATTAATGTATCGTATTCTACATCAGAAAGTGATGAATAAGGGGCACTTCCGCTATTATGCCATGTATCTAAAACAAATAATTCTCTTTTCATTTTATTTTGACATTTTGGACAATTAATCAATACTTCATCTATCCAAGGCCTGTGCAGTTCAAAGTTTTCTCCATCTGGCAAATACGAGGATCTCGCAACAATTGCTTCCCTGGAAAACAATCCTTCTTTAAAAGAGCATTTAGTACATTTCCAAATTGGAAGAGGCGTACCCCAAACTCTTTCCCTTGATATACACCAAGGAACTTTTTCCTTAATAATCTCGAGAAACCTATTTTTCGGTTGCTCGTAAAAATAATTCACTTTTGATGCGGCGGCAATAGGCTGGTCTCCTAAAACATCAATCATGTAGAAATACTCCTTCCTTGCCAACCAGACTATTTTGTGATGAGATCGCCAGCATGTAGGGTATTTATGAGTCAGTTTGCCTATCTTTACTACCGAATTTGTTAATCGCATGTCATTAACGACAATTTGATCCACATCTCTTACGAATTGATCTTTGTATTTACCGGCGTCTTTAGTAAAGAACACCTTATCATCTATGGGTACAAAGATTGGTATTTTTCTTCTAGTTGCGATTTCAAAATCCTCTTCTCCATTTGCCGGGGATAGGTGGACAATTCCGCTACCAGTAGTAACATCCACAAAATTTTCTGCGACCACAAAATGGATTTTTCCTTGGGATGCGAGACTATTCAAGCCAGGTATATTATTTAGGAGGGGATGGATATAATGCTGGCCTTCTAAATTTATGCCCAAGAAAGTATCGACTACTTGGTAATATTCAAATTTCAAATCGGCCATTAATTCTTTAACCCTATTTTCGGAAACAATCCATTTTTCCTTTTTACCCTCAATATCGACCTTTATAGTTTGATATCGAGCCTCAGGATTTACACCTACTAATTCGTCGGTAATTAATGTAAAAGGCATCGTAGTCCATACCACTAGGAAAGTTTCTGAGTCTTTTAGTTTTACCTTGTAATAGAATGAAGGATCTTCTACCTGCTCATAACTTTGATTGATTTCAGCATTACTTAATGATGTCTGACAGGAAGGACAATATGCTACAACGCGAAACCATTCCTTCAAAATCCCATCCTCTAGTGCCTTGCTAATGTATTTCCATTCTCTTTCAATATATGTATCAGTATAAGTCCAATAACCCTTTTTATAGTCGAAGGACATCCCAATCAAATTATCTACTTCTATCCATTTTTTGTTATATTCAAGAATTAATTTTTTACATGTTTCGACAATCTTCTTGATTCCAACTTTACGAAGATTATCGGATTTATTACCGGTTAAGCCTAGAATCTTTTCTGCTTGAAGTTCCACTGGTAAACCTTGAGAATCCCATCCCGGTCGAAACTCCATCTTCTTTTTTTCTAAGGTAGATTTTCTAAACCATAAATCTTTAATTATCCTACCTCTAATATGACCCAAGTGTGGTTCCCCATTCATGGTAGGTGGCCCCTCTACGTAGCCTAACGTCCTTTGAAAATTTTTAGAATCACTAAGGTATTCTTTGATATTTCTTTTTATTGCGGGATCATCATAATATGCTCTGACTTGATTTTCAAACGTCTTTAACTCAAATTTATCCCCCAATTTCATATTATACTGAAAATCAACTGTCCATCCATTCTTATATTTTTGGAAAACAACTTAGCAAACTCAAGTTTCTATTAAAACAACTCGATTTCAACGGCCGAGACTGATTTCTAAATGTTACGAATGAATTCGAATGTTAGTGTAAGATCTTTGTACGTCATAGCAAAACTCAGGACTGAAAGAAAATTGTAGAAAAGTTGTTCACGTTCAGGAGCACTTGTATGTAGATTCCTTACAAATAGAATTATATTAAAATTGTAGAAATCTCTTACTGTGAGTAAATTTAATCAAATCGGAGCGGGAAAGAATCCGCCTGGTGACATTTATGTAGTAGTTGAAATTCCTAAAAACAGTAACATCAAATATGAATTAGATGAAGAAACTGGTATTCTATTTGTAGACAGAAAGCTACATACTTCCATGGTGTATCCGTTTAATTATGGATTTGTCCCCCAAACTAAGGAAGAAGATGGGGACCCAATAGATATCCTGATATTGAGTAACGATGAATTTTCGCCCCTTTCAGTAATCAAATCAAAGCCTATTGGCGTCCTAATTATGGAAGACGAAGAAGGGAAGGACTCCAAAATTATCGCCGTACCTCATGCAAAGATTGATTTTGATTATTCTAGGTTCAATGAAATCGATCAATTGGATAGTCGAACTTTAGATAAAATAAAGCATTTTTTTGAACACTATAAGGAATTAGAAAAAGGCAAGTTTGTGAAAGTCACCGGCTGGGAAAATAGCAAGGCAGCAGAGCAGATAATTAATGAGGGAATTGATAGGTTTAAGACGGAATCATCATAGGGCTTTGAATTGTTCACTCCAACGCATATAAGCTCTTACCATATCTGAACTCACACTAGGTTTTCTAACTTTAAACATTTCTTTGAAATCTGCTAAATTTAGTTCCCTTGGTAAATCATCTTCTACTAATGGTTCACCCTTTTCAAATAGTTCATTTACCACCCTTAGTTGTGCAGACTGACAAATGTCTTTGATGTCACTGGCACTGTAAGCTTCAGATAATCTTGCCAATTCGTCTACTTTAAGTAATGGGTCCTTTGTTAATTTTGAAACGTACTGTTTGAAAAGGTTCCGTCTGGAAGCCATATCAGGAAGGGTTACATAGATCCTCTTTTGAAACCTCCTCAAAAATCCAGATTCAAGACTCCAAGGCTTATTAGTAGCACCTATTACATAAAGAAATGATTCTTTAGATTTTCCATTTATTCCATCCATTTCGGTCAAAAATTGATTTTTTACACGAACTTCTCCTCCAACCTCCCCATTCCTGGTCCCCAAGAGGGAATCTATTTCATCAATAAATAGCAATATTGGGATTCTTTCTTTCTGGTGCAAAGCTCTCGCAAAAGTAAATAGCTTTGAAATATTTTTTTCTGCTTCTCCTAACCATTTGCTCATCATCGATGCTGCATCGATATTTATGAAATACCCGTGTATCTCGGCAGCCGCAGCGGCAGCAAGTAAAGTTTTTCCGCAACCAGGTGGTCCAAAAAGCAAGATACCTCTAGGCCACCCCAGGGGGAATAGATCAGCACGTCTTGTTGGATATACAATGGATTCACGAATGGCTCTTTTTGCATCTTCGAGCCCCACTACCTCTTTCCAACTCACCAGGGGCTTTTCCTTAAGTATTAGGTGTTCTAGATCTGAACTCGTCTCTTGAATCTTATTTGTATCTGAAGTTTGAGGGTTCTGACGTCCATTATGAACATCATGCTGCAAATTTGTTTTATTTGAGGGAATAACGTGATTAATTCTTGTGTTCATCTTTGGCAATGGATTATCCATTATTCCGTTTCTCTTAGGTTCAGGCTCAGTGAAAGAACGCCTATCATCCTCTAGTATACCATTTGCCATCTGTATTGCCTTTATTCTATTCTGATAAGCACTTGCCCTCTCTAGATAAACTCTATTTAACTTGTATTCTGGATAAATTTGAACCAACTTTATTAATGCTTCACTCGCTCTTTGGTAGGAGTTTATTGCTGACGAATGTGATCCTTGAGAATCGAGCTTGATAGCTTCGGCAGCAAATTTGCTTGCAGTATTCTCTAATTCCTGTGGCGCAAGTGTCATAGTATTATGTTCTCATATTATATTTTTAATTTGTTGATAGGATATGAAGTAAATAGTTTTAATCAAAAGAATAAAAAAAAATAAACCTTTTGCAGTTGATTAAAAAGGAATTGTAGTTCTCTTTTTTTTAATTATTAATATAAAAATTTTGACACACGATCTTACTATCCTTTATGATACAATATTATTTATGATGTCAACTGATGGTAATGTAAATAATGAAATCCTTGGTGGTCTAGAAGAATTGGGATTATCACAGTACGAGGCATCAGCTTATTATAGTCTGCTTGGAAAGGGCATGGTTTCAGCAACTGAAATAGCATATTTCTCAAATTTGCCAAGGACAAAAATCTACTTTATTTTAAAGAAGTTGGAAAAAAAGAACCTAGTTTTTATAAATTACCAAAAGCCATTGATGTTTAGGGCTCTATCTCCGAAGGATTCTTTTGGCAACATATTAAGTAAGTATGAAAACAGGATCAAGAGTTTAAAAAAAATAATAGAATCGCTTCAACAAATTAATGAAAATGGATTAAAAAATAAGGGGATTGAGGAGAAAAGATACCTGGTCTTAAATCAATTTTCCACAGACAGTAAGATTATTGAGTTGATAAAAAATACAAATGAATCAATTGACATCTCTCTAAATCATTGGGGTAATGTGATTCTAAATGCCTCAAAGGAAGAAATATTGAAGGCCATATACAGAGGAGTAAAAGTAAGGATCCTATTTGACTTTATGTGCCGGGATGATTCAATCATTCTACCTAACGCAATTGATAAAAAAAGTGCAAAAATTAGTACAAATATGTATATCTTTGATAATAATAGTATGATAATAATTAATAACGATGGCACAAAATCAGCGTATTTTGATTCCCATGAGATTTTTGTTCCCACTTTAGTTAGTCAATTTAACGACACATGGGTCAAGATGGAAACAGTATCTTTGGAAAATAATAAGGTAGAGTCTATTAATTTATGATTGGTCAGTCAATGACTTGAGAGTATCATATTCCTTCATTACATATGCTAATTCGGTCAAAAGGTCAGATGCAAGCATGTGAAATCCGATTTTATTTGATAGCCTTAATGCTGCTTGCCCGTTAAAAAATAAGCCTAGTAAGCAAGAATGGACTGATCCATATTTTGTCCTAAATCCAGTAATGAGTCCTGATAGTATGTCCCCTGTCCCACCTACGGTCATTGATGGGGTTGTTCTTTCGATAACAAAAGTCTCCTCGCCGTCAGAAACTATATTCTGATGTCCCTTTAGTACTATTATCAACCCAAATTCCTTTGCTTTTCGCGACACTAATTCGATCTGCTCAGATAACTTATTGGTAGGGCTATCACCAAATAGCCGTTTGAATTCTCCAGCATGAGGGGTAACTATAGTTTCATTGTTGGATATATCTGGTAATATATCCGGAATTAAAGCCCCAGCATCAATTATTAAATGAGATTCATCTTTCAACAGCTTTTGTATCAGCAAAATCAATGGTTGTGATTTTGATACATTTAATCCCATTCCAATTGCTGCTGCATCAATTTTTTTCGGTAAGGTGTTTAACAGTCTCCTAACCGAACCAGTAGTCAATTTATCATCTGGAAAGGGCAAGATTATAAGATCTGGAGAAAAGATTCGGGATGAAATTAAGTTGATCTTTGGAATAGCGGTATAAACTAAGTCAGTCCCACTTCTTAAGGCTGCTAAAGAGGATAGGAGAGGAGCGCCATGATATATTCTGCTGCCCCCAACCACCAAGGCTATACCGTTATCACCTTTTCTTGAAAATATATCTCTTGGTTTAACAATTTTTCTAATAAGGTCATCATCAACTAATGAGTAGTCTTTCATCTTGGATTATTATTAGAGAGAATCATTATAATAATTAATTTTAGTGACAATTAAATTGAAATATAGGATTGCCTATATAATAATTTGAGTATTGAATAAAAAGGAAAAGGGTTCACGTAAAGATCCCAAAGAAGATAACACATATCAAAGCTTCAAGGTTCCCCTAGAAATCGATACACATTATCAATTATATGGCAAGCATATGTGGGAGGTTAATTACTTAGAAAAATGTCCTAGGTGTGATAAACGGATTGACGAATTCGGCTATTGCGCGTGTACTGGTTTTGCAGAGTAATCAAAGTCTTGTGTTGTCAAAAAGATTGACCTAATTTATTGATAGATGATGAGAATGAGGTAGTTTGGTATATTAATAAATGTCTTGATTGGATAATAATTATATAGCTGTTCAAAGAGATATTAAGTATGAGTAACGAAGTTATGGGTGCAGTAACGTATGAATGTATGTCATGTGGCACTAACGTAACAGCAGAAGAGTTGTCATACTTACCAGAAATAAAATGTATTTGCGGGTTCAGGGTATTCAGAAAAGTAAGACAGCCAATAATAAAACAACTGAAAGCGATCTAAGTGAAAATCAGATGTCCAGATTGCAAAGAAGCAGCATTTCTCAGTGATGATTTTTCTTTAGTCAAGTGTGATAACTGCGGTTTTGATAAGACCTATGGAGAGTACGTCAAATACGTTGCGTACAAGGATCCGAGATATTCAGATATATTAAGTGATTACAAGTAAAAAGATGAAAGTAATACCACCACAATTCTTTTAGATTGGTGTGTACTTCTATGGTAATTAGTGCTGAAAGCAAAGAAACGTATGAGATAGGAAAATCAGAGTACTTATGGGCAAAGAAGAGCATGCCCGTTCTAAATCGTTTAGTTCACAGGTTTGTCTCTAAAAGGTACTTAGAAAATCTCAAACTTGGTATTTGCCTACACATAACTAAAGAAACATCGGTATTACTGATGGCACTTAAAGACGCTGGCGCCAAGGTTACTATATGTCCTGCCAATCCACTCTCAATTCAGGAACCTGTCAAATTTTTCTTGATTAAGAATGACATTAAAATTTTTGCTAAGAAAGACACCCTCCGTGATTTTTACAGTAATATGGAAAGTGTACTAGATACCAAACCTCACATGATTACCGATGATGGAGGGGAGCTTCATAAAAGAGCACTCCGTAGAAAATTCAAAATAATTGGCGGAACGGAGGAAACTACTTCTGGAGTTAACAGACTCAAGGCATGGGGTAAAGAAGGTTTATTGTTGTATCCGATCATCGCCGTTAATCGTTCAAGGACAAAATACTTGTTTGATAATAAATACGGAACAGGTCAAAGTACAATAGAGGGAATATTAAAAACTACTGGGATATTATTATCTAGTAAAAGGATTGTAGTTTGCGGGTATGGCTGGGTTGGAAAAGGAGTAGCAAGATGTGCTATGGGCATGGGAGCCAAAGTGACAATTACAGAAGTTAATACCCTTAGAGCATTAGAGGCGTATTTCGATGGTTTTGAAGTAAAGCCATTAGATGAAGTAATATCAGATGCGAATGTTTTCATAACTTGTACCGGTCAAGTAAATGTCATAGGCCAAGATCAAATTGAAAAAATTAAAGAGGGCGCAATACTATGTAATGCGGGCCATTTTGACGTAGAAATTGACGTAAATTATTTGAATTCTGTAGATCCTAATCATTTCTCTCCAAGAATGAATGTCACATGCTACAGAGTTGGAGAAAGTAAAAAAAAAATTTACCTGTTAGCAAAAGGGAGGGTTATTAACTTGGTCGGTGCAGAAGGGAACTCACCAGAGGTAATGAGTATTTCTTTCGCAAATCAATTTTTGTCAATTATTTACCTTTCGCAATTTCATGAAAAGCTAGAAAACAAGATCTATAAAACACCAAAAAAAATTGAAAGAAAGATAATGTTGACTGCTTTAGACTCTTTTGGTGTGAAGATAGATAGTTTAACTCCAGAACAGAATAATTACTTTAAGACATGATTTTATCAACTGGTTTGTACATCATTTTTTAAATATTAACTTTGACTTAACCTTAACCGTTGTTTAGAAAACGAATTATGTAGTCTACTTCTCAAGATAGTATTACAACATGGACATTTAAATCCCTGCCATTCAAGGAATAATTCACATTCTTTGCATAATTTGTAACCTTGACTATAATAACTAGAAGAGTCGTTTGTCTTGTATGCTTTATACTTTTTGCAGGTTGATCTACAATACATCTCTTAAAATTAATTAATCATTTTGGCCATTCTGTTGTATAGGAAATCTAAATTTTTTTTCATATACCACAAATACATTAATTATTTAAGAACTTAGCTATCTATTCCTATAGCTGAACGCAGAATTATTCAATCAAAACTATCCTGAACGGTTTTTACTGAGGACATATATTTTCTAGAACTCATGCTCACAGAATAATTGGAAACTGGCAATGAGTCATAAATAAGTTGGTTCACAAGATAATATCATACTAGCTTATCCTTTCTTTTTTAAGAACCAAACTGTTACCACACTTATCACAAAAGCTTGATTTGAAATCAAAAAAAGTCTTACATATACTGCAATACTTGATTGTTTTTTTTGTCACAAAATTTTTTTTTCCAGGCGTCACTATATTTAAAGAAAAATATTTTGCAGCATTGACCAGAGCGTAATCGGCAGATAAGATTGGTATATGTAGCTGCAAACTCAGTGCAATTACAGAACAATCTGCTTTTGACAATTCCATCTGACCTAGTTCTCTACATTTTTGTCGGACCATAGAAAGGATTTTGATCTCTGGTTCATGAATTATTACCTTTCCTGCGGTTATCAATAAATTCAAACCATCAAGCCGTCTCTTAATGTGATTTATCTCTTCCTGAATATCAGGTGTTATATAATAAATATAATCAAAGGTGGTCTGAAAGGGTATTCCACTGTAGAAGATATTGGAATCTGTTACAAATTTTTTTCTAGAATCCAAGTTTGTTCATCTGTCTAGTATCATTTTTATCGAACCTGAGAAACACTGCATCATAACGATATTTTGTAATCTTTATTGGCTGATTCTGTTGGATTTCCTTTAGAACCTGTCCATCCATAATTAGTTTGAGATCATGATTTGCACTAATAGTAATCGCCATTAAAGGTAACACAAAGGAAGGGAGCCTATTCACGGATCCTATAGGAGTAATCAACATACAATCCAAATGTTCTTGAAGTATAGGTCCGCCATTGGAAAGGGAATGTCCAGTTGATCCCGTAGGAGTTGAAACTATCATTCCATCCATCTTTTGACTATAACCGTCGTCATTGACAGAGAGATAAAACAAAGGTGTTTTAGTAAGATCTGAACGCATTATGACGTAATCATTCAAAACAGGGACTGTAATCTCATCGCCAATTTGTGCGACTATTCTAATCCTTCTATCGAGAAAGTATTGACCATTTAAGAGAGGGTCTACAATTGAATCAACGGAATCTTTTGAAACTTCTGATAAAATTCCACGAGTACCGCCTGCATTTATACAAAGTACTGGAATACCTGGGGGTAACGTTCTAAATGTTTTTATCGTAGTTCCGTCGCCACCTATTGCAATAGCCAAATCAACATCACTATCCAACTCGGGCTGATGCAAATCATACTCCTTTTTGAAGTCTATGACACTAATCCCTTGTTCAGCCAACTTTTCTCTTATCAATTGAGAAACTTTTCTAGATTCTTCATTATTTCTTTTGGTGAAAAGGGCAATACATCGGATTCGATTACTCAAACACTTAATGATATAATGTGGGGGTATATTTTTTTACTTATTGTATTTAGAATGATAGATTGGTTTGAAAATTTTTAATGGAATTTTTACTTAAAATCTAAACAAATTGCTAAAATACTGATTCTGAAAGCATATTATGAATTTGATCAGAAAAAATAAAACATTCAGGTTTGAAAAAGCTGATCATGATTTAGATTAGTTCATAATTTCAATACGATTTGAGGAATAACAGAAGGAAAAATAATTTTAGAAGCAAATCACACACTGAATTGATTAGCAGGCTTTTGTAGAAAAGCCAGTGGTTCTTCTATTTTGATTGGTGGGATATGCATGTTTACCAAAATTTGGCCGTTTGAACGTAATAAATTACATTTATATTACAAAAATAAAGCCTTTAGAAAATAGAAAAACAGGGCCGATAGCTCAGCTTGGTGGAGCGTTCGACTGATAATCGAAAGGCCGAGGGTTCAAATCCCTTTCGGCCCATTGAGGATACGATTTAAAATACTTTTGATTCTAGATATTGTCATTAAAGGAATTATAAGAAAATACCATTTAGCTCGTCAATATTGTTCTCAACCGGATAATCTCTGATTCATGGATATCACAGATCTAATAATTCAATATTATCATTTTATGAAAAGCAATAATCATGGTGACCTGCATTTAGATAATACTCTCAAAGTTATCACAATTTAGGAAAATCTCTGAATACTTCAGAATCATCCTTTAAACAAAAGAGGTGATTTTGAAAAATTTTAAATGTTGGTATAATACCATTGATGTAAATCCAAGTGCAATTAGCCCTAATGGTAATGATAATAAGGACCACAAATCAGTAACATTTACCATTGAAGATAATGGTATTGGAATACAACCAGAAAATATAGAAAGACTATTCAAGAAATTTTACCAAATTGATACAGGTACTAGAAGAAAGTATGGTGGAACTGGATTAGCCCTAGCAATATGTAAAGGTATCATAGAATCCCACGGTGGTAAAATTTGGATCGATTCTTCTTATCGGAATGGCGCCTCATTCAAGTTTTCCCTTGATGCGCTTTAATTCGAAGAAAGTACTAATATGAAAAATATTGAAATGTTCCATGCTGACTATGGAGGTATTGATAATTGATGACAATGAAAGTATAACCGAAGCAGTGAAGGATTTTTTTGAATTTGAAAATATTGAATGCAAAACAGTGAATGAAGGTCGGGAAGGGATTTCAGAGATCGAAAATCAAAACTTTGATCTCATACTGCTCGATATAGCCATTCCAAGCTATACTGGTATAGATATACTCAATGAACTTAAAAGACAACGAATTGAAAATCAGAATATAATTATTTTTACAGCTTCGGTTTTCAAATCAGAACAGATTAATGAATTTTTGGAATCGGAGTGAAGGAAGTTTTGACAAAACCTATCTCATTGGACAAATTGGAATACATTAAACAAAAATATTTGAAAAAGTAGTGTATGTTAAAATCAATCCATTCAACTATAAGGTGGAGAGTTTATAGCAATAGATCTGATTTATGGGGCTTTGGTCGCCAAAATGTCATATTTTAGTTCCATGTTAACCTATAACTAATAATATTAATAGTATTGATTTGATTTTTCGAAAATTTTATTAATCTACGGTTGTCTTTTTTACTTAGCCTCTTCTGGAAAAGCCATTATTGTCGATTATTTGCAAGGAATGTTCACGAACTTGGCTCCGGCAATTGGCATTGTAAAAAATATCTGTTTTCATATTAATCCATAGTACATCCAAGAGGTACTGATAGCTACAGCTTTTAACAAAACTAATCAAAAAAAGATTAGAGTGTGTTATTTAAATACTGAGCAATAACATCATCAAAGACGTGTATTGGCTGAGCACCCTCCACAGCCGCTATTTTTGTTGAATTCTCCTTAAGAACCAGGAAAGTAGGTGTACTGCCTAGTCCAAGATTTTTTGCGAATATATCATTTTGTACCACTAGCTGGTTGTATTTATGCGAATCCAAGCAATCTGTGAACTGCGCAATGTTTGTCATGTTTATGTTCTTTGCAAATCCTACTAAGCTATCATTACTGATCCAACCCGTGTTTTCCCCTCTTGAGTTTCTATAAACTTCATCATGATAATCCCAATACTTGTCCTGCTCAGCTGCACAATAAGAGGCCTCTGCACCAAGAGTAGATAGCTTATCATTGGGTAAGTCGTTGATGACTAGGTCTTTAAATCCAAATCTTACTATCCCTGTATCAACATATTTTGAAACAAGTTCATCCTTAGTTTCTTGGTTGAACCTAGCACAAAAT
Organism: Candidatus Nitrosopumilus sp.; assembly: GCA_013694585.1. Lineage (GTDB taxonomy): Archaea > Thermoproteota > Nitrososphaeria > Nitrososphaerales > Nitrososphaeraceae > Nitrosocosmicus. The sequence goes on from JACDCB010000015.1 coordinate 14,637, forward strand.
GGACACTGATAGTCACCAAACTCTATAATATTTATGGGGGCATTATCATCACCAATTGCTTTGGCACCTGGAATCACTGGAGTAGTCAGATTGGAAATCAATTGCTGGATATCAGCAGGATTGGAAGAAGAGGAGTTATTTTGGCCTCCAAAATTAGAAAATGCAGTAACTGAGCCTCCAATTAAAAGTGCTCCAAATAGAACGGCCATAATTACTACCTTGCGATAATTAGTTTTATTACCACGCGGTTTCCTGTTTCTATGCTTCAAATTAGAACACTAAATAAAAAACCAATCGGTTATTTAAAATAAATATATTGAGAATACAAATAATTATGTCGGGATTCAAAAAGGCAAAATCAAGGCAATATTTTTTAACTTAATTGAGTTTGGATTTAATTAACTCAAATGCTTTTTCGGCTTGATCTTTCTTGGGCAATTGGACAAAAAAAATATTACTGCTTTTTGATTCATTCGGTGCGATACCTAACATTCCAGCCGTTGAAAGAAATCTAAAAAAATCGATAGTTTCATTTGCGTATAATAAGAAATCAAATTCAAGGTCGGCATTAAGAAATTTTACATTCAAATTTACAAAAACATGGCGTCCATCATCATAAATATTTAAGTTAGTATCAATCAAATTAGGCTTGCCATATGATTTACTCATAATATTTTCAAATTGAACATTTTCAACGAGTAAGCAGGGCACTTTAATCTCATTATAGTCAATTACAGAATAACCTAATTTATGAACATTAGCTAGGAAATCTTCAAGCGAATTCATGTTTCTATTCAAGTTAATACAGCATCTTGAATATCAATAAAATATAAATCAGATCATAGTTGTAAAGTTGAAGATGAGGGATTCTAGATCAGCAGATTTGGATTGATTTTGCCAGCAGTATTGCCTTTTGAGGATCCTCTGATTTGATTTCATCACTGTCATATTTCTTGCTAAAATAGAGTAAATCAGCTAGTTTCCATTTGTCAATAGTTACTAGCGTAGTACCATTTTTTTTTATGTTTGTAATATTAGTAGTCAAAATTACTAATTTATCAACTACTGAGTTCTTTTTCGTGCTTTTAACGATCTTATCAAAGTTTTTGTTCTTATCAGAATCGACTGCAATCGATATGCCCACCTTCTTTCCCATTTGATCGTTATAAACTGCATCTAAATAATCGGTATCGATCTTTTCTTCATATTTTTTTACAGTTCCCAATTCATCAAAATAACTTATCAAGTTTCTGATGGCGTCTTTTACATTCGATTCGACAATGTCTTTATCAATAGATATTTTTCTCATTTTAATAAAATCGGATATCGATATTCCCATAATGCTTCCTCTCAAACGCAATCCTGGATAGACATTTTTGATTGTCTCTTCAATTGATTGTTCGTCTATATTTGAAGAATTCTTTTTAAAAGACATTTCAAAGGCATGATACAGAACATTTAAGATAGATCTTATGTTTCTAAAGTCTGGAAATTCATCATATATTATTTTTATTTTTGATGATAGGTCTTTCTTTTCTGATGATGATAGTTCACTGTTATAATGCAATACATATTGAAGAACAATACTATTTATTTCGTCAAAGGAATTGGATCCTGCCAAATCAATTTTATAGTTTGCTTTTTCTAGGCGATCGAATAATGATGGATTAATCCTTGAAATATCTGCATATAAGGAAGGGGTCGTTACTATCATAAACAGTGCATATGGAACATGTGAATTAATCAATCCTTTCATGTAATCCAAGGAATTTAAGTTGGTGTCGAACTCATCGATCTGAAAAATAGTAATTTTTTTAAACAATTTATAGTTAATCTTAGCCAAGTTGGTTAGGACCATTGTAAGATTTTCAAATGTCTTTAAATCAGAATAATTTAACGTCCCTGTCTTGATAATTTCAGTGATCAAATGTATCTCTATTTTAGTAAAATCATTTGACATTAATTCAAATAAATGCTCATAAGATATTCTTATTTTTCTTTCAGTTATTAGTTCTATTTTGTCAGAAATTGAGTTCCCATTGAGTGAGTCAAAAAACCCATATTTGACTATCTTCTTTACTAACTTTGGATTCTGTATATAACTGTCTTTAAGATAATCAATTAACTTTTCCTTTATAGAGACATAGTATTCTTTTCCAAATCCGCTTACAATAGAATGAAAGAAATTATCAATCTCCCTTGGTTGAACTTGAGTGAGGTCTACATATGAAATTATTGATTTATCATTAATTTCAGACAAAGTCTTCATATGCAGTGTTAAATGTGTTTTACCTGAGCCAACGTCTTGGATTACCGTAATTATCTTGAAAAGATCTTCATTCAGAGGCTCAGTACTGTTTAATTTCAAGTTCAAATCGTTCAAGCAATTTTTAATAGAAGTTAACGCGGCAATGTGCCTTTTCCCCCCAAGAATATTAGCGCTGGATAGAGTAGGTGTGGGACTACTGGGAAAAGGATTAACGGTCAGATTGTAAGGAGACATCAAATACACCTCACAAATCCATGGATTATGCCTCTTAGTACTACACCTTCATACCCTCCTGATGATAATTCATATTTTTCTGGATACAACTCAATGAGTTCACTTACAAAGTTGTAAAATTCATTGTTAGAAAGATCGCAGGTTTCACATAACTCATCCCTAACGGAAGAAAGTTCTACCCAACCGATGGAAGTAGATCGATTCACTATTGCTTTGTCAAAGTGTTCTTTAAAGGTGTCGACAGATATTTGGTTATTATCATACTCTACTCTATTGGAATCAATCTTTGTGTTACTAATTTTATCTTCGATTCTATTAAAGGAATTCTTAACTTCTGTTAATTCGCAGTCAATTTTTTCTACATATTTAAATATGCTATCAGAGTAGTTATTGAGTTTCCTCTGAATACCTATAATAGAATCGTATAGATATTTGAATTTTATATCTGATAGGAGTAAATAATCTAAATAGAATTCCTTACCCCAGCAATAAATGTATGTTCCTTTTTTAGATATGCATATTTTATCTTGTGACGTTAGTTCATTCAATTTATCCTCAAAATTTTCCTCAGGATATTTTTTCTTTAATTCAGATTTCTTAACTCCGGCAGATCCAAAAGAATTAATATCATCATAGATCATATCTAAATTGGACACAATAGCAAAATAAAAAAACAGGATAAAAAAAAGATAGTGAATAAAAAATAATTATACTGTAAAAAAAAATAAACAAATATAAGAATTAATACGTCTGAGTGAGATCCATGGGAATGATGATACTTTTGTCTGATAAAATGATGATGATAGCACTAGGGTATCTGACCTAATTTATAAATATTATGACCGTCTGAAATCTGAGTTAACATATACATTAATAAATATTCTTTTGGCAATAATTCTACAGTTAAGTTGTCCGATAATGATAAAAGATATGATGAAACCGTCGGTATAGATGAAATAACTAAAAGAACTAATAGATTACTCGATGAATTTAAGGAAAATTATATAAAGAACAATAAAAATGATTTTATTAATGATGCAATAACAAATATGGTTGTTTGTTGCAAGACATATGAAAAAATTTTCGCAGGCTTCATAATTGTATCTCAACGAAATAATATGCCCCAAGAATTAATAGAAGGGTTCGTAAAATGGTCTACCGGACAGCTTGAGGACCTCAAGGAAAAAATTCAAGAAATAGACAAAAAAAGAGATATGCGATAATTGTGGCCTGTTTTTAGAATTATGCATGTATCGAATGAGTTAAATTCAGGAATAGAGTTTTTAATATTGAAAACTTGTGTCATTGAGTGGTCGAGTAGAATCTTCTGCGATTAAAGATTATATCGAGGTTTCAAAGCCGCGAATTGTAATTGTACTTGTCATTACAGCGGTGACCTCTATGCTTGCAGCGACTAGATTTGACGGTTCACCAAATTCGGCATGGGATATTTCTGGATGGAAATTGTTGTTCTTGGTCATTTGTGGATCCCTTTCCTCAATGGGCGCAAGTGCAATTAATCAATTTTATGATAAGAACATTGACAATTTGATGGTAAGAACAGCCAAGAGACCGATTCCTTCAGGTAGATTGAAGGCAAATAATGTTTTGATATACGGCCTGGCTCTGAGTGTTATATCGGTTACACTCGCATGGTTCACCTTAAATCCAATGGCAACTTTTATGATAGGGTTAGGAATTTTTTTCTACGTAGTTATTTACACGTTACTTCTTAAGAGAAGAAATGTCTGGAATATTGTAATAGGGGGATTTGCAGGAAGCGCAGCTGCTATGGCTGGTTGGGCAACAACCACAAATAGTATAGACGTTTTGGGATTTTTGGTAGGATGGATTGTCTTTATGTGGACACCACCACATTTTTGGTGCCTCGCGATCAATAAAAGGGAAGAATACTCTAAAGCCAAAATACCTATGTTACCAGTTATATATGGTAACCAAATAACAGCTAAATACATATTTATAAATTCTTTGATATTGATTCCCTATTCACTTTCATTATATTTTTTTGGATTAGGAATTTTATATTTAGGTGTGGCAGTAGTGTCTGGATCACTAATGACTTTCTACCATTACAAACTTTTAAAGAATCCAACTCCGGAACTAGCCTGGAAAGCATATAAGGTAACAGCACCCTACTTAGTAATAATTTTTGTAGCAATTGCCCTTGACTCTTTATGGTACTTTAGATTTTAAAGTCAGATTCGGATGCTTGAAGAGATGTTCACTTAATTTATCATTCTGTTAATTCGATTCTTTTCTTATCTTTTGTCAACCAACTGACCCTAATGAGACCATAAATTTCCAAGTCCAGCAATACTTTATTGAATTCGTCTTCTAATACGCTCACACCATCTTTAGACATAGAATTAAGTAAATCCTGATCGGTAGTAGTACCGATCTGTTTAATTTTTTCAAATATAATATTCCTTATAGGATAATTCACATTATCAATTCTAACTTGGAGCATATTATAGGTTTAGAAATAAAATATTTTTTTATTAACTAATTAACCATAAAATATTTTGTCATGAAATTTCGGAATTGCGGTTGTCAACTTTTTTTCTATTGATGAATACCAGTTATGTACATCATTTGTTATTGATGGTTTGACGGTGTTAAGAGCTTCTTCGAAATCGATATTAAATATCGTGTCTGAATTTTTATGAATCGCATTAATTGCCGCAAATCTACATAGGGCTACTAGATCTGCTCCACTGAATCCTTTAGTTAGCGATGATATTTTGTTCAAATCCACATCAGAAGATATAGGCATGACAGTGGTTATTTTTAACAAAATATCGTATCTAGAAATCTCGTCTGGTGGATTGACAAATATTATGAGATCAAATCTTCCGGGCCTCAAAAGCGAAGTATCCAAGAGATCGGGTCTGCTAGTTATTCCTATTACTATAACTCCAAAGTTACCAGAATCATCCATTTCAGACAAGATTTGAGATAAAACTCTTTCATTTCCAGAAACATCATCCGAGGTACGTGGTCGACCGAGAGAATCCAATTCATCGAAAACTACTATGCACGGAGATGAGGAGCGAGCTTTCCTAAATATTTCTCTAATAGCCTTTTCCGATTCTCCTACCCATTTTGATAACACTTCTGGCCCGCGAACAAAAATGATATTCATGGAACCTTCGTTTGCAAAGGATTTCGCCAGCAGGGTCTTACCGCATCCAGATGGACCAAATATTAATGCGCCCTTAGCTGGCTTTATTCCCATTTTCAAAAATTTTTCTGGAGATATAATTGGAGACAATAGGTTTTCCTTAAGAAGGCTTTTTTCCTTAACTAGACCTCCGACTTCGTCCCAAGTAATATTTGTTGGTTCAACATAAAATTCTCTTAGGGCAGTTGGGATTATTTCCTTCATAGCATTGAGGAAATCCTGTTGATTAATTCTTATACTGTTCAAAATTTCAGAAGGCACTTGATTTTGATTCTCTAAATCAAAATCTGTAAGGGTTCTTCTTATAGATTTCATTGCAGCTTCTCTAGACAGAGCCTTGATGTCCGCACCTGTATATCCATTCAATAATTTTGCCAAATCTTTTAATTGAATGTCTGAATCAAGCGGCATTTCATGCGTATGGATTTTTAGTATTTCGAATCTTCCATCCACATTATGAATTCCTATTTCTATTTCACGATCAAATCTACCTGGCCTTCTCAAAGCTGGGTCCAAACTGTCGGGTCTGTTTGTAGCTCCTAATACAACCACATTCCCTCTATCAGACATTCCATCCATTAAAGCTAATAATTGTGCTACAACCCTTTTTTCCACATCGCCAAACGTATCTTCTCTCTTAGGTGCAATGGCATCAATTTCATCAATGAAAATAATACTAGGGGCTGATTCTTTGGCTTTTTGAAAAATCTCTCTTAGTTTGCTTTCCGTTTCTCCATAATACTTGTTCACAATTTCAGGTCCATTAATGATATAAAAATTTGCTTTAGATTCAGCTGCCAATGCTTTGGCAATAAGGGTTTTTCCGCATCCAGGAGGACCAAAAAGGAGAATACCTTTATGGGGTTCGATTCCTATTTTTGAAAATACTTCCGGATGCCTGAGTGGAAGCTCCACTATTTCCCTCAACCGTGTGATTTGAATTTTCAAGCCACCGATTTGCTCGTATGTTACATGATAACTATCATGATAGAGTTTTTCTATGCCCGTCCTGATCGCTATTTTGGTAAACTTAGTGATTTTTACCACTTCTCGAGGCATCGTGCTATGGACCTTAAACTCCAAAGATGTGCCTAAGAAATTTAGAGTGAACTGCTCACCTTTAGTCACAGGATATCCATCAAATCGATTATTTAGATACAAATTAAATTCATCTGAAAAATTCTTAGAAGTACTGCACGACAATATTATTCTCTCAGCAGGTTTTGGATCAGTCTTTTTGACCAATACATAATCATTCAGGCTAATGCCTGCATTTTGTCGTGTCTGACCATCAATATGAATACAACTGTTTTTTTTACTCTTATCCTCAAAACCAAAAACGGATACGGTTGTTATTTTCTTTCCGGCAATCTCTATTATATCACCGTTAGAAACGCCCAATTTCTCCATCGAAATGCTATCTAGGATCGCTTTTTTCTTTCCTACATCCTTGATTCGACACTCTGCAACTTTCATCTTGATAGTTGTTGCTTTGTGGGAACCAGTAAGAGATTTATCTTTTTTTTTCAATTGAATCCGGATGCTAATTTTTAGATATTATTTCATCTTTACAGACTGTCTGCTGATATTGATGACTTGAATTTCTCCAGCTCCTTCTATTTTTTTTATGGATTCTTCCAGTTTTTCCATCTCTCCTTCAGCATCATCCAATAAGAAATCACCCACAAGAGCGGTTAAGCCAAATGCTATTGGCTCTTTAGCGTGTGCCTTCAAGTCCATACCCTCAGGAACACTTGATTTCAGATTATTTGCGAGTGCGTCCATATCACTTTCTGAATCTGCCGGTAGAATTTTGATCCGTGCTACAAGTCTAGCCATTTTAATTACGGCCCCTCGAATCCACAACCTACACATTTGTAAGGTCTGGCAAATTCCCTACAGCTCTGACATCTCCAGATTATAACATACCCACAATTTGGACAATAGAATCTTACACATGCATCGTTAGGCATGATAGGTCTGTTACAAGAAGTACAAACAGGTAATTGTAACTGCTTTGACATGTTATCTAAAGACCTGCAAACCGCATTTATATCTTGCTTAGATCTTTAACTATTTTGCGATATTCATTTCCCAAGAGAGTCGACATCAAATTTATGCTCATTTGAGTATTCAAGAAGCGTTTAAGAGCAAAAGAATGAAAATCAAAATCTCCTGTTGAAGAGATCTTTTCTATGGTGTTTTTCGATATATCAGAAAATAATTTGTCCAAGGCCTTATTATCTAGCCGTTCAAGTATTCGCCTAAATAAGAGCAACTTATCAAACTCACTTCCAAATCGAGTCAACCAATTATTTTCATATTGGTCTAATGACGAGGAACCATTACCTTCTAAAATTGATTCAGATATTGCACGGCCAGCATAAATTCCTCCCATTCCTCCCGTATATATCCCTCCTGCAGTCGTAGGTTTAGTCTGCCCTGCAGCATCCCCTACAATGACGGTTTTACCGTTAAAAAACGGCTTGACATACCCACTAATCCATATAGGAGCATAAATCTTTCTGACGATCGAATATGGCTTGCCCCGGGTTTCTAAGAATCGTTCAATGGATAGATTCGGATTTATATTTTTCCCTGCTACGCCTACTTTGCCTTTTCCTTCACCAGTTGGAATTATCCAGGCAAAAAAACCAGGGTATAAATCAGAATCAAAAATTACCTCTATGGTGTCTTTCATTATCCATGGGGCATAAACTTCAAACTGTCCCGATGGAATTATGTTCCTCTTACCTTTGTTTACTAATGTCCCAACCCCCCGTGCATCAACAAAAAACTTGCTAACAAATACTTTTCCACCTTGGATCTTAACTTTGAATTGACTCTCTTCAAAACTAACTGAAATAATAGAACTCCTAGTGTTAATCTCAGCGCCATTTTTCTGAGCCTGAAGTGCTAGCTCCTTATCAAAAGATCTTCTATCTATTACTATAACCCTTTGATTTTCAGAATTTATGTCAAAAGAGCTATTCTGGGTCCGAATAACGGCACTCTTTATTTCATTATCAATTGTTTTCAATCTAGGGATTATTCCTAGATTTTCAAGGGCTTTTTGGCTGACAACGCCCCCGCAATGTTCTGGTGTTCCAATTTCGTGATCTTCTTCTAGAACTAGAACTTTAAGTCCTTTAGACGACATTTCGCGTGCCGTCAAAAGTCCAGATACACTTCCACCACCGACTATGGCATCATAATAGTCTGCTTTTAATGCTGAAGTCAAAATTTATGAATAATATTAAGTTGACAATTATTTATTCTATAGAGTATCAGTATCAAAAACCTAGCTGATAATCGATCTAAAAGTACAAGTTGAAACATAGGCTGAATGAACATCAGGATAGGAGTTGATCTATGAAGGATATGATAAGTTACTTTTTCGAATTAGATTATTAGGGTATTAATTGAAGACCTATCAATTGAAGTGAAGCAAAAAGGTTATCGATGGATCACATCATAAAAACACATCAATTCTCATAGACAGAACTATATCATTGAGTTGTTTGTAGTAGAGTCACTGCTTACACCCCTCAAAAAAAATTATAAATTCGGTTTAGTTTAATTAGAATGCAATTTATGAAATAGAACTGGAATAGTTTCCTGAGTATCCAACTCTATGTAGTCTATCAATTTCTTAAAATATCTATTCCAGGCATTTCATCTCCAGCTAAAAATCTGAGCGTAGCGCCCCCTCCTGTAGATACATGAGTTACTTCCTTTTCAGAAACCCCAGATATCTTCATGGCCTCAAGAGTGTCACCTCCACCAATCAAGGTCTTTACTCCTCTCCAATATGCCAATGCCATGCTTACAGCAACACTCTTAGTTCCATTAGAAAATATCTCTTTTTCAAAGTACCCCATTGGTCCATTCCAAAAAATTGTACCCAAGCCATTATTATGAATTTCAAAACTAAACTTTTGAATTGTCTTATCTCCAATGTCAAACCCTTTCATGTTTTTTGGAATATCGGCTTCAACAATCTGATATTGACTACTATTATCAGAAGGAGCCACTTTGTGGTCTACCGGCAGAATTATCTTATCACTATGATCCTCTAATGCCTTAGTAGCCCATGGTAAGTAGTCTTCTTCAATAAGTGAATCTCCCACAGAATAACCTTTTGCCTTAAGGAATGTATATGAAGCAGCACCACCTATGAGGACTTTATCAGCTTTGGGTAAAAGATGATTCAGAGCTCCAATTTTATCCTTGATTTTCACACCTCCTATTACCAGAGTAAAGGGGGTTGAAGGATTTTCTCTCAGTAGGGATAAGTATTGCAATTCCTGGGCAAGACTAAAACCAGCAATCCTAGTGTCAAAATACTTGGCAGTTCCATAAGTAGAAGAGTGTTTTCTATGGGATGTACTAAATGCATCGTTTACGTAAATATCAGCGTAATTAGCAAGTTTTTCAGAAAATACCGGATCATTTTTTTCCTCTTCGGAGTAGAATCTCAAATTTTCAAGTAACAAGACGTCGCCATTTTTCAAACCATTTACCATATCAATAGTATCCTTACCTATACAATCATCTGCAAAATTAATTCCGGCATTAAAAGAGGATAACATTTCGCCCAGTTTTTTTGATACAGGTCGTAAAGAATGTCGTAAGTCTTTGCCCGAAGGTCTACCTAAATGGGATGCCAGAATAACTTTGGCTCCTCGCTTTACTAAATATTCTATAGTTGGAATTGCAGATCTTATTCTATAATCTTCACTAACTGCATTATCTTTAACCGTCACATTAAAATCAACACGAACAAATATTCTCTTATTAAGATAAAACCGATCGTCAAAATCTGTAATAAATTTTATCTGTTCCATAAAATAGAGAAAAATTATTCGTTATAAAATATTTGTTGTGAATTTTAGCACATGGGAAAAAATTGAATCTAAATGATATATATTCTTGAGGCTTAACCCTGAGCCATTATTTTGATTCAGGTTGTTTCCTTTTTAATAGGAGTTACTTTAGTAATCGTTGGACATCCCAATTTACTTGAAGCCACTTTGAATGCCTTTTTAGCTAATTCCAAGTTTTCCTTCGTGACGTGAGCTTCATAAATAGTTCGTCCTCGTTCTACTCGGGCGGCTAAGCCTGTGGCTTTACCGAATGCACGTCTCATTCCCTCCTGGAGACGATCTGCTCCTGCCGTAGCTATCATCTTATTTTCCCTCAAAATTACATGCGGATATACCCTTAGTCTTGCAAAAAAGCTCATATCACCTGCTTGAGCCATTGTTTTATTAGCTGCTAGTCTAGCAGCTTCAAGAGAGTTATGACGAATTTGAATCCGTTCTGTAACAGTCAGTTCAAGTAAATAATCATAATTACCCTTCGGTTGCCCGGATGCAAACCTGGCAATTTTAATTTGAGGTTTACCTTTAATGTACTCACGCCTTACGTACGGCATACCACGAATTTCTCTATAATTAACACCTTTCACAATTATTCTTCTCTAATAAATAAATGAGGCTGCTGGCTGTGATTTATTTGTTATGACTTCAGGAATTGATCATCACAATGACTCTACTGAATCCTCTCAGACGGATGTATCAACAGATCTAGATCTGTCTGAAACTCACACCGAAACATCAAATGAAGAGAAAACCAGTAATGAAGAAAATATTGATTCGAACTTTCTGATAGAGGCAGTTCACCATATAAAAGAAGGAAAAACAATTGTTCTTGAGCCAAAACAGCAAGATCAGTTGAGAAACAAGGGATTTGGAGAGGTTTTTAATAAAGAATACTTGCTAAACAGCCTTGAAAGCTTATTTTTGCTTCAAAATAATAAAATTAAGGTTTACGGAAATAAAACAGAATATGATTTTTCTACATTTTTAAAGACATTAATAAAAAAAGACAAAAAGATCTTAACAAAGTATCTGATTTTTAGAGATTTAAGAAGCAAAGGATATGTTGTCAAAGAAGGATTTGGGTTCGGATCAGATTTTAGAATTTACGAGAGAGGAGAGTATAATAAAAAAACTTCAAAATATGTCTCTGTTGGGTTAAACGAAGGAACCAATATAAAAGCAATGGAATTTGCCGAAGTTATTGAGCAAGTCGAAAATATGGGCAAGTCAGTTGTTATAGCAGTTGTAGAGCGTAGAGGTGAGGTAATCTATTACAAGACTTCAAAGATGACTTTTTTTGACAACAAGAAATCCAAAAAATTAGTCACGTAAATGTTCATCTAAATATATAATTCTCTATGTAAGTATGATAGATATAGAAATGCCCAGGAATAATGATCTTCAAAACCAATTCAGAAAGAATATTTGCAATGAGATATTTGCGGTTGATAAAAACATAAGGTTTGTTGGAATCGTAAATAGGGAGGCCGAAGTTATTGAAGGCGGATTCAGAAAGGGAATAGAACCATTACTTGACCAGAACGAATAACAAGATATGTATCTGCAATCCCTATCAAATATCAGTTTTTTTCAATCATTCTCAGAAAAATTCGGACCGGTAGACTACTTATTGATTAAACAAAAGAAAATCACCATGATAACCTTTCCTTACAAAGGTGAAATAATATGTATATCGGCTTCTTCCCAATCTGATATTGACAGAATTAGGGATGAAATTATTAAAATAAATTTACTTTAAAATATTTGATTTATCAATAAACTATTAAATAAAGTATTATACCAATATACCTTTAGACTTAGATGGAAAAAGTAGTTTGCGAAATTTGTTTTTATAAAGGAAATAAAACTGAATTTGACGAGAGTAGTGATTACTGTATAGAATGTGTGTGTGATCATGCAATGTGTCCAAAGTGCAAGAAACCTTATCATGCAGCCATAATTACCGAGTAGATGATACTACAGTAGTTCGTAGGAATAGCGTAATAGAATATATTAATAGCATGTTACAGACAGACGTTGCAAGACGATGATGAATAAGATAGTCCCCCTATTACATTGAAGTCATTTCAATTAAAATGAAGAGAATAAACCGGACTTCCGAGTTTTGTAACATATTTTTAGTAATGAAACATCCCATTTATATGGAGTAAAATATAAACATTCGCTCAGAGCTTTCGGACAATGAAAGCTTCTTCGCTTGATACTATTGGCCCAGAAAAAACATAAAGGAAAGTGTAGAAGGAATCTATGATAATCATCACGAAGTTAACCAAATCCCATCTTTAATTCTATTCTCTATTAGACAAAAAATTGTTTAGTAACATGATATAAGAAGTTTCGAATTGTAGTTCATTACTTATGAAATGTTTAAATTATATAGCAAATTAATAAAATTATTATAATGTATGTTGTAATATTTATATAGCCTAAAAACACATTATAAATAGATAATCAATGTTTAATGAAGATTCTTGCAGGAGGTGTGGTTTAGTGCTAACTGCAATGTGCAGGTGTAATGATTGCTTAGAGACTTCTTCCTGGATTTGCAAAAATTGTAACACATCCATAGATCGTATACACTTTCATGGATTTGAAACATCTAACCCGGGTTCAAACAAAATCCACTTAGGAATTTACAACTCTTAACCCCAGATACAATCCGTTAGAGATTGGGAGAAAACCATTCTCAATAATTAATGGACCTCATCATGATCTCATGATTACCAGTAATATAATCTTCCCAAGATACCGAAACGAGTTTGTCCAATGCATTAATTGTAATAGATGGACATTCTGAAATACCAGAGTTCCAACTCAAATTGTAGATTGTATAATCGCCAGTTTGGTTAAAGCCCCTAATAAACAGAAAAATTTCCTTATTGAAGGTCAGTTCTTTACCATCGGTCGTGTTAGATTCAGGTTCAACGACTACCCTCAAATGATGTGAACAATTTATCCTGATAAGCGAATGTATCTAAATTGGCCGCATCTAGAATTTGATTGGCAGATATAGGAATTTGATCGATTGTAAAATTCAGGCCACCATCCGAACTTTTTGCAGCAAACAGATAACCTAATTTATTTATTGAACCCTCTGCACCCAAGTTATGTATACATATTTATCAAAAACAGACACCTGTGATTTTCCACTGTCAAAACTATCATTAAAATCGAATCTAACTGGGCTGCTAAAACTTTTTCCAAGATCTGCGCTCTTAATAAAAAATATTCCCGGTTTATAACCAATTAGACCTTCTTGCTCTTGAACTAATCTAGGAGTGAACCGGTTATCGACGTCTACATTGCAGGAAATATATATGTCATACCCATCTGCAAATACTTTAGGATATGAATTGCTGCTATAATCTGAAAGTATCGTCTCATTGCCAAAGGATTTACCCAGACTATCACTAACTCGCAAGGCTATTGATGAATGAGTAGAATTAGATTGTTGCCAGACGATGAAGACATGTTTATTGCTTGAATAAACATCAACGTTTGATGCATTGACGTTATCGTTACTTAATGAAAAACTTTCACCAATGTTTTACCCCCGTTCTCACTGGATCGTAGGTATACTTGTTTATACCCATTAGAGTTGTCAACCCACGTCAAATAGATATAGATATTATTTCCTGATGAAGCAATATGTGGATGTTCTGAGAACCCAGAATTATTGCTGATTTTATGGGTTTCATTGCTCGAAATATTGTCTAAATTAACATTTTTAAAAAAAATATCATAATTCCTATCCACCAGATTCGACGATCGAGTTTTAAATTTTGAATCTTGTCAAACAAGTGCCAAGCTATTTTTATCTACACTCTGTATTTGTCCATATACTGAATCATTGTTATTATTGCTAAGATTATGCAGCTCAGAAAATGTTGATCCATCGCCTGGATTTACTAAATTGGAGAAAACAATATTACTTCTATCGTAGTTGGAGTAATTGAAAATATTAAATAACGGGATTATTAGTAAAAATAGAAATATTGTCATTATGGTTTTGAATAACGCACTATCAATAATTTTTGTCAATAAAGTTACTTCATGGATTATTTTATATATTTTTCTTAGATTTAACTTTCATCAAAAGTTTCATATTTCCATTAGGAAGGATTAGTTTTCTTTTTAAAATCTAATGACAACGAATTAATGCAATATCTTAATCCAGTTGGATTAGGACCATCATCAAATAGATGGCCCAAATGGCATCCACACTTTGCACAAACCACTTCCTTTCTAATCATACCGTAATCATGATCGATTTTTTCTTCGGTATTCTCATTATTTGATGGAGCCCAGAAGCTTGGCCAGCCTGACTTTGAATCATACTTACTATCAGAATCAAATAATATGGAACCACAGCCCTTGCATGAATATACACCATTTTCCTTATTGTGCAAAAGGTTACCAGTGAATGGTGGCTCAGTGCCGCGATTCACGCATACCTCATATTCCTCCAGGGTTAATTTTTTTTTAAATTTGATTTAGAATATTCTTCTGACATTTATCAGTATAATATTTGACTACATTATTTAAAAATTTAACGATCCAGGAAATTTTATTAATTCTTTAAATTCTATTTATTGGCAAATGTAACTTTGACTAGCATCTAAATTTTAATGACAGTACGACTTTTCAAAATTTAAGAGGAATATTCTAAAACTGATATACAATAACCTGCGCTCTTGACAGGTGGAAATCATTTTTCGCACTATAAATCAATAATCAGGATCTAAAAATAAAAGTATTTATTTAATCTTGGGGCACCAACCATTGATTAGAAATAGGTAAACGTAAAGTTTTAAACGAGGCTCACCTGAAGGAACTGGTAATGCCCCAGGAAGGAGAGTTATTTGGAAGAGTAATTAAATTAGTAGGCGGGGATAATATCATAGTAAAGAGTTCTGACGGAAAAGTTAGGACTTGTAGAATTAGAGGAAAGATAAAAAGGAGAATGTGGATACGCGATAATGACTTGGTGTTAATTGCACCATGGGATTTTCAATCAGATAAAGCAGATATAATTTGGAGATACATTAGCGCACACGCAGACAAATTAGAACAAGAAGGACAACTTGAAGGTTTGAACAGATAGAAAATCATAATCCATTATAGTATTGTACCCCGCCACTGACCCACAGCAAAATCATCGTTAGCCTTACACTTCGTGTATAACTCATTGCGCACTCTCTGACGGGGATTAATGATTATAAATTTAAACAGCTATATATCGTTTAACTAGGCAATTGTCACAGCCGTAAAAAAACTCCCTTTAGCAACAAATAGTTGTCATTAGATGTAATTCATAAAGCTGCCGAAACACTCTGTAAAGCAGAAATAAATATAGCCATAAAAATAAATGTAAATTATTTACAAAAAATCTCATATTATGTAAATTGTCAGTACAAAACTACAAATCCTTACACGATGCGAATCTGATCAAGTCTTAGGATTTTAACCACAGCCGACAAATTGAATTCGAAAATAGTTACCAATGTACGCAAGTTAAGATTTTCCAGAATTTGCGGATGAATTTCACCGATCTCTCCAATTACCTCATCATTCAGGACAATCCTTGCAGAATGACCTGGAAGAAAATATTTAGCTTCGTATCTTGGGGTAGTAACAAATGCATTGAAACAATACCTCATAAAAGATTCTAAACTGGATTTAATTTCTGTATAATCTGTTGTATTATGAGCGATTGAAACACACAGTGACCAATTTTCTCTGATTTCTTTATTTGTAGTAAAGAATGTTTTGCCTATCTCAAATAGTTTTTGAGGATATTTTTCATGAATGTTGTTAGAGAAGGTATTAATCAAAGAAGGAATTAGACTGCTCCGCAATATATCAAATTCAGTATTTTTCGAATCACCTAAAGAAATTAATTGTTTGCCAGAATGTTCATCCTCCAAAAAAACATTTTTGAACAAGTTTTTTGATATTATATTAGGATTAATAATTTCCATAAATTCAAGGCCAATTAATATATCGCGCACTTTATCAAATATAATAGATTGACTATTCTTTCGACCAAGAAAATAAGAGCTAGGGTATGATGGCTCTAGATTGTAGATGCCATAACCAATAGCTACCTCTTCGCATATGTCTACTTTGTCAAACAAATCTATTCTATAACTTGGTATAATACATTCTAGTTTCCCATTACCTTTGTCTATGCCTTCACATCTGCTCCTCTGAAGACATACCAAGATTTCGTCATAAGTTAATTCGAGGCCTAATATTTTATTAATATAGTCAAAATCCAATTGTATTCTATGCGGTTCTAATATTGGAGTAACAATTTCTCCACAAAATGGAGAACTAACCACCAAAGAATATAAATCAAACCCCATATCGCTTAACTCGAACGATAGTATTGAGAGTATATCCATAGCAGACTTAGAATTCACTGAAGTGACTTCTACAAAGAGGTTACTAGTTAACAGGTCTACTTTCGTTGTGCTTCCATTTATGATAGGTGGAAAAGAGACAACGTTATCCTTTGAGTCAAGTAAAATAGGAACTATGTCAAACTTTTCCAAAATGTGACCATACTTTTTTCCGACTTCGAAATCTGTGAGGATATTATCAAGACTGTATTCTTTATTTCCATCCAGTGGGACAAATTTTATTTGCCTTGGAACACCTTTATAAAAAAGCGGAAAGGTCAATGCATCATAATTATGTATACCGATTGACGACTTTTTTCTTTTCCTGCCTAACCCATTATGCAAATCTTCTTGCATAGATATCAGTTGTGTTAATTCTTCATGAGTAATGGGAAAATCTCGCTTAGCAATTAATCCATAAATAATGGGCCTTACATCTTTCAATCGTTCATCTACTCGTAATATACCTAAAGAGGGGCGAAGATCTTGTATAATAGGAGGTCCTAATTCTATATTTAAGATTCCTTTTAGGGCCCGTGTAATCCCGTTTTCAGAAGAAAAATCAGGTCGATTTGGGTTAAACTCTATCCTAATTTTATCATTAATCTTATCAATTCCTTCTATATCGAGGCCTAAGTATGGTAATTTTTCAATTATTTCATCTAAAGTCCTTTCAGAAAAGATTTTTGAGAGTAAAGATGGTCGAACGTTTACGACAGGCATTTAGGGACACTCTTTAGCCAAGTTAAATTATTTGAATATAATTCACGTATATCATTCAGATTAAAGCGTAACATAGCCAATCTTTCAAATCCCCCGCCCCAAGCCAAAACAGGATTTTTTATACCTAATGGTTTTGTTACCTCAGGTCTAAAAATCCCCATACCAAATAATTCTATCCATTTATCAAATTTCTCATTATATACCATTGATTGAAGAGAAGGTTCGGTATAAGGGAAAAAAGTGGGCCAGAACTTGATCTTCTTTATCCCAAGTTTAGAATAGAACTCGGTTTGAATTCCTATTAGTTGTCTTAAGTTGGCATCTTCGTTTACATAAATCCCTTCGACTTGATGAAATTCGACAAGATGTTTAAATGTCACTTTTTCGTTTCTGAATACCCGGCCTATCAGAAAAACTTTATCTTTCTCTGGTTTACCTTCAGACAGGTATTGAAGTGTGACTGGAGTGGTGTGAGTCCTCAATACATATGGTTTAGAATCTTCAATATTCCAATCATATTGCCAACTTTTCCTATGGATTTTGGACACATGCTGCAGTAAGGAATTATCTTGTGGTAAAGGAGAATGGAGATCTGTTTGGGATTTCAGATAAAATGTATCTTGCATCTCCCTAGCTGGATGATCTTGAGGAATAAATAATGCATCAAAATTCCAAAAACATGACTGAGTTAGGTTTCCTTCAATCTCACTAAAACCCATGCCGACTAATATTTCCTTGACTTCATCTATGAAATCAACCAAAGGGTTCTTTTTTCCATAATTTAACAGTGGCAAGGGTGCCTCTACGTCAATTTGTTCAAAAATTAGATCCCTCCATTTTCCTGATACTAAGACATCCTGAGTCATTTTTCTGACAACTTTATCGCCTGTTAATAATAATGAATCAACAAGAGGAACACTAGTTTGCGCAATTCGGTATTTTTTGTCTACCAACTTCTCTGTAATTAGGATATTATGTCGTTTTTTTAATGATTCATATGCTTTTTCATCTTCCTTGTCAAAAAGCGATTCTAACATTGACTTTGTCTTATTTAATTTGGCAATGAAATTCTCCTCACTCGAGGAATCATGTGAATCAGAGAGGATAGTTACCTTATCATCAATTATACTAACCCAATTATTTTTTTTGCAAAACCGAATTGCTCCAAAAACTTCCTTTTCGTTACCTTTAAACTCTTCACTTTTTATAATTTCTGATAATTTATTTACCCCCTTGCTTACAATATTAACAAGTTTTCTTTCAGGGAGAACAAGGTGCTCTTTATCCGAGATATCCGGATGTAAATAGACTTTGAATTCCGTACCCTCCCTGACTTGAATTAGTTCTTTATACCTCAACCATTCAACCCCTCTACGCAATTGATCTACTGTCAATTCTGATCTTTTAACAAGGTCAGATTCGGTTATCCAATCAGCCTCTACCAATCTCAATGCGGTCAGAAGCTTTTTCTCGATGGGATGTAATGATGAAATCGAACTTTCTGAATTATTTTCAAACTTAGAATCATCCCTGCCTCCTATTTCATCCTTATCCAATATATGTAGAAAACTTGTGCAAGTATTTTTAAACGTTTAAACTTTGGTTATATAAAGAATAATTTAAAGATGCCAAGTGAAAAGGAAAGTATTTCATTTGAGAAAAGCAACATGACGCTAGATTTGAGTGATACAAAAATTGATAATGATTCAAAATCAGACTCAAATGGGGTTAAAGATTTTATTGTTACTCCCTGGGAAGTAGCGGGAAATATTAACTACTCTAAATTGATTGAGAAATTTGGTACCTATACAATCAGTGATACTTTACTAGAAAAAATTAAGTATTTTACTGGAGAAATACATCCATTTCTCAAAAATAAATATTTTTTTTCCCATAGGGATTTGGATGTGGTTCTAGATGAATATAAGAGAGGCAATAAGTTCTATCTTTATACAGGAAGAGGTCCCTCTGGGCCGGTTCATCTTGGACATTTGATGCCGTGGTTATTCACAAAATATTTACAAGAAAAATTTGATGTTAAACTCATATTCCAATTGACAGACGATGAAAAGTTTCTGTTTAACAGTAATTTGGATATGAAAACTATTCAAAAATATACATATGAAAACATAATAGATATTATTTCGATAGGATTTGATCCGAAAAAAACCAAAATAATTGTTGATACAAAGCATATTAAATATTTGTATCCTCTATCTATCGAAATTGCAAAGAAAATCACTTACTCAACGGCAAAGGCAGTTTTTGGGTTTTCTAATTCTTCTAACATTGGAATGATAGGCTTTCCTCCTGTTCAAGGAGCGCCTTGTTTTCTACCCTCAATAATCGAGAATAAGCCTACCCCAGTCCTCATACCTGCCGCGATTGATCAAGATCCCTATTGGAGAGTGACTAGAGACATAGCAGAAAAATTGGGTTATCCCAAGCCAGCACAAATCCATAGTAAATTTATTCCAGGACTTAGTAGCGGGGGGAAAATGTCGTCATCAAAGCCCGAAACTGCATTATTTACCGTCGACGACCCCGAAATCCTGGAGACAAAAATTAAGAATACCTTTACTGGCGGTCAACCAACAGTAGCTCTCCAACGTAAATTAGGTGGAAATGCCAATATTTGTCCTGTGTATTGGTACTTAAATTATCTCTTTGATACTGAAAAGGAATCTCAGGAGAGATATAGTGATTGTACGAGTGGAAATTTGCTCTGTGGAGAATGTAAAAGTGACATGATAAAAAATGTAAAACCATTTATAAAAGATATACAAACAAAGAGAGATAAGGCACAAAATTTGATTAAGGATTTTATGATTGACGGAAAAGAGTTTTTTGAAGATGGTAGTGTTGGTTTTAAGTAACCGTTGATTTTGAACTCAAGTTGAAATATAAATTCATTTGTCAAGATAGTTATGAGGCCGAAAAATTAACAAGCATTTTTGCATTACAGAAGGATAATACACTTTTCATCAGTCATATCGTAAAAATAATCGATAATGAGGTTGTTGTTAAGCTGAAAGACGGCTCCCATCACAGTATCATGTTTAAGGATGATTTAAATTCATACAAGTTAGAGCAGTTTTTTAAGGATCTTTTATCAAGAAATGGGCAAGTCACTGAGACAAGCTATGTAGGAGATGTAGCTTTCATAAGTTTAAGTGAACCATCAGATCAAAAGTCCAAATTATAGAAAATTGTTTCACACGTAATCCCTATTAAATTCATCCAGAATTAATTGATAAACTTTTTCAAAATATAAAGTAGTAGAGTATGGCATCAACGGTATAAAATCTCTAATAGTTTCAAGAACCAGCGGAACTGCACGCTTTGATAACTTTATATCAAATTTCATCCAAAGAATTCGATCCTGAGTAAATACTATTTTTTCACCCAACTCGCTACTACAAACTTCCTTGGCTTTGTCCTCAATGCGTTTGTACCAATACGCAAGTACCTCTGGATCCAACCCGCCGCCAACATTTGTAAGGTCATTACAATAATCTAGTATTAAATCATCAATTCCATTCTTCATTTTATGAAGTTAATTTCAAATTAAAAAATTTAGCATGAGGTATTAAATTTAATTGATAAAAAAAGATTATTTTTTATTCTTTAATATATTGCCCGTTTGATCAACCTCATTTGCTCTTATTCGACTAGAAGAAATCGGTAACCCGTCCTGGGCCAATTTCAACCCAACTGAAACTATATCGATTGTTGGGAGACCCATTTTTGTCCTGATTTCATTAACTTTTGTGCCCTTGTAACTTGTTTCGGTACTAGCTACCATACAATCAACTCTATCGGAGAACATTAACGGTCCAAATTCATCCTCAAGTTTTGTTATCTCATACAGCGAGGGCCCAACTTCACTGCCGATGATTTTGACTAGATTGCTTTTTCGCACTTCAAATGAATTATTTATCTTTTTCTTTAATTTTCCTTTTACGAAATTATCTGATGATATCCCTATTATAACGAATTTTCCTATCTCAAACGACTTTTTTAAGAGTTCCATATGTCCGCTGTGCAAAATATCAAATGTACCGCCCATGGCTACGCAGTCATATTTTTTCAATAGAGATGTAATCTGGAAAAATAATATAAAATTATTGATCTCAAACTTGATCCTTGGATTTGACAAATTTATAAATACCTAATTGAGGATAGATAATTATTGTCATCTACAGTTACAGAATACATCTGTGAGGATTGTGGTTCATTATTAATTCATTTAAACCCGACTACCTTGCAGAGCATAATAGAGGTTCACTCACAATTATGTCCCGTAAAAAGACAAAAAATTCTTGCAAATGTAGAAGCTGAGAAACTAAAGAAAGCATCCGTAACAAGGAATTCCAACATTCCCGTTCAAGCTACCCAAATAGTAAGTGGGGCTCCACCGAGTGCTGCTTCCATACCTCAACAAGCTGTTGCACCCAGCATGAATGAGAGCGGTGTTGGGTCATCGCTTCAACTTACAGGCACTGGAACAGACTACCAGGCAGCAGAAGGACCTATAGATACTGGTTTTAAGTCTAAAAGACAACCAGTTGGGAAATTCCAAGGAATCCAAGTATGGGGTCCATATGATCCACCTGGACAACTTGGGATCTGGGGTACTGATGTATGCGTTGATTTTGACATTTGTATTTCAGATGGTGCTTGTATTGATGCATGCCCAGTTAACGTTTATGAGTGGCTTGATACGCCAGGTCATCCAGCATCAGAGAGGAAACCATTTATGATTAGAGAAAAGGATTGTATTTTTTGTTTGGCGTGTGAAAATGTCTGTCCTCCACAGGCAATAAAAATATTTGTGAAATAGCATATAGTACAAGTCTAAACTGTTAGATTTGACTATCCCCTTTGACATATTTATAAATTCGATAGTTCAAGTTATTATTGTACTTCATAACAGAATCCCACTTTGAATTTCGTTCAGCATATAAAGCTAAAAAGTATTTCTTTTGGCTGATATCAAGATTATGATAAATGTTTTCACCTACAATTACTTCTCCAGGAAAGCCCAATGATGTAATTTTAGCGGTTATACTGATACTAAACCCTATCAAGTCGATATGAGCATAATCAATATTTTTTCCATACAGCAGAACAAGTGCATTTCCATATTCAATCCCAATCTTCACAGCAATCTCATGGAGTGAATGTTTCTTAAATATGGGATTAATCCCAGTTGTAATTACATTCTGTATATAGTTTGCGCAATCCAAAGAGTTCATTATTGCCTTTTTTTGATCATAGTCTAATGGGAATAGTCCTATTACAGCATCTCCTACAAATTTTAGTACATATCCTCCGTATTTTTCAATAGACAGGCTTACTTCTTGGGAAAAGATTTGGATAATTAAGGCCAAATTTAATGAGGGTAGGTCATGAGACATTTGAGTAGAGCCTGCGATATCCACATACATAACAACAACCTGTGTTTTGGTATTGACTTTCCTTTGTAAATACTTCCTACAGGAATCAGTGGACAGATCAATAAGCAATCCTTTATTTTCTAGACTACGTGAAACCCGGTCTTGTACACCCTTTATAAAATCAAAATCCCCAGATTCAAAATTTTTCATCTAGATCTGAAAATTACCATTCTGCCTAGTTTATTCGTTATGAGTGGCAATACTCTGGGTCTACGTTACTTCTTGTGCCATAATCGAAAATAGAATATTTCAAATAACTTGGAAAAAACCAGGCAATAGATTATTACCTTGGTCTATAACTGACTGTTTGTGGTTTTGTTTTAACGATAAGTTAAAAGTTAATGCAGATTTTACGTACCACAACACCGACTAAAGAGCCAAGAAAACAAAGACAGATGATCTAAAGCATTTTTATCTACATCAGATCAATTTTCCTTAAAGTAAATGATGTTATCATACGAAGGCTTAAAATTCCAACTAAAAATATAATATTATTGTAGATATCAAGACTAGAACCGTCTCTAAAAAGATTCGAAATTACTATGATGAGTTTTAAAACTGCATTGGCACATTCAAATTCTAAAGCAAATAATAATCCATTCGCTAATATTGAAATAGAAGAGACTTTTGAATCTCTACTAACATTATCTGATCTAATTTTCAATCGGTTCTGGAAAACACTAAAACCAGTTGGGATTTTTTTTGATTCAACATTCACAAATCTATCCAGTAGTAACATTAGTGATTGTCCCATAGAAATCAATATACTACTAATTGCAGCTAAATCAATGACGATAGTCAACAAAAGAACAAAACTATCTATTGTAAACATCCTAAAACACTGTGTTGGTCATGCGACTAAGTTGATATTACTAGTTTTAATATCAATTAACCTGCTAAATATTAGGTCATCTTGTTGTGTCTGTCAATCTCCTTTGATAGTGACCAACTTAATACTATTCGTATGGTAACAATTATCCCCAATATCAGTAGTTCCTTTATTCCTGGAATCTGCATCGTCTTAATTATAATATATCGCTTCCAATTTCAAAGTCTAATGCTAATAATATACCTCGGGCTAGTCGTAATCTGATTGATTCCTTATCCATTGTTTGTACTTTAATTGGGTTTTTAAGGATCTTTAGAAATGAAATTACGGCCATAATAACAGAAATTATGATAACTGAAGCAGCTAGCATATCAATTCCCAAAGTAATCAAGTCAATATAATAAGATCGGATTGACTCGATTGGAATCAGGCCATTTAAATCAAGCATCACTTCTTTCACTGGAAAGGATATCAATTTATTATGTGATTTAGTTTCATCTATTTTATGTTATTGTATGTTTGTAGGTATTACCAATGAGTACCTAATTACGAAATGGATCATGTCGGAATAGTAACTCGTTGCGAGCGGCATCGATGTCAATTGCTATAACTACAGGAGTCTGTGAAGACTTTATTGCCTCTCTAAGAACGCAAGAAAATTCGCTGGTACTGCTTATCTTATATCCTTTTGCCCCAAAGCTCTCTGCAAGCTTGACAAAATCAGGATTACTAAAATGAGTGAAAACGCTCTTACCAAATTCTAATCTTTGTTTTGTAGAGATCACACCTAAATCAGAATCACACCACACCACAATAATGATTGGAAGCTGTAATCGTACTGCTGTTTCTAGTTCTTGAACATTCATTAAAAAACCACCATCCCCGCACATCGCCACCACCTTCCGGGTAGGGCAAGCTAGTTGAGCCCCAATTGATCCGGGAAGTGCAAATCCCATTGAACAAAATCCATTACTTATTAAACAGGTATTTGGATTAAATGTCTTGAAGATTTTTGCTATCCACAGTTTATGAGCTCCAACATCTGATATCAATATATCATCTGAAGAGAGAACACTTCTAACATCATAAATTAATTTTTCGGGTTTGATTGGATAAGCTTCGTCATCATTAAACTGCTCAATACGCCGATCCACTTCTTCTTTAATTTTCCTAAATTTTGCCTTTGTTGGAATGATTTTTTGTTTATTGATAGAATTTATTTGAATTTCGTTCTGGTATTTCTTCACAGAATTTACTAGTAAATTTATGGTGAACTCTAAATCACCCGAAATTTCTATATCAGGATTATAGTAGTTGTCAACTTCTGCGGATGTAGAATCAATATGAATTATTTTTTTTGTATTAGATCCATTCCAATTTTTAGGACTGTATTCAACCAAATCATATCCTATAGAAATTACGACATCGGCCAGTTTCAGAGCATGTAAAGCATAGTCGGATTCCTTTATGCCAATAGTCCCCATGTGAGTTGGAGAAACATCAGAGATCACGCCTTTACCCATAAATGTATTCATCGAATAAATTCCTGTCAATTCTGCAAATCTTCTAATAACATTTGAGGCGTTGTTTCGAATACAACCATTTCCAACTAGAATCACAGGTGCAGTTGACATCAGTATCAATTTAGTTGCGTCATGCAGCTTTGATGGTGTGGGACCTGATATGATGCCCTTTTTACTACTTAGTGGTTTCAAATATGATTCCATTTTTGCAACGTCAACAGGTAAATCCAAGTGAGTTGCCCCCATTTTTTCTTCAGTAGATATCTTGAAAGCTCTTCTCAGAATTTCAGGTATTCCATCAGCATCCCTTATAGACCAGGTCCATTTGGTGATTGGAGTAAACATAGTTACAGGGTCCATATTCTGATGGGATTCTTTATGCATCTGGGTAATTTCGGTTTGACCGGTAATGGCAAGAAGTGGGGATCTATCCATATTAGCGCTTGCTACTCCGGTGGTAAGATTAGTAGCTCCCGGGCCAAGAGTTGCGAGACAAACACCAACCTTATTGGTTAATCTACCGTAAACATCTGCCATAAATGCAGCGGCCTGTTCATGCCTCACCAAAATAAATTTTATAGTTTCTGATTCTGATATGGATATCATAAGATCATTTGTTTCCTCCCCAGGGATTCCAAAAATATATTCGACATTTTCAGCCTCAAGGCACTTTACAAATAGATCAGAAGCCTTCATCTATGAGAAAATGCAACCGATCAATAATAAAAATATGATCCAAAGATCTGCTGAAAAGTGATGGAGGGTGAATCATAATTATTCCTACAAGCGATCAATGAAATAAGTACCCACACTTCATTTCTTGTCATATAAAATAAATTTAGGTCATGTGTAAAGGTTAACTCCAAGTTTCTAGTCCGAATTACCAAGGGGTTTTTCCATTTCTGAGAATAAAATCGTTGTAATATTTGGTTTTATATATCACATCGTACGCTTGCCATATCCAAAAAATTAAATAAATTAACCCGAAAGGAATAAAAAGAAATGTTATCCCTAGAATTATCCATCCGATTACTAGTATTACAATGCCTTTCCCTGTCTTTCCTATATACAAATGACCTATTCCGTTAAATCCTAAGATGCCAGCAATCAATGCGAGAGCAATGGCCGATCCAACATTCTTGGTTTGAGCAGCCATAGTTACTGCAGTAGCTGTATTTTGTGGTTTCCCACAAACAGGACAAAAAGACGAGTTATCTGAGGGTAAATCTCCGCCACAGTTTCTGCAAAATACCATGATCCTATTATTTTGTAAAATAATATAAAGATATTAGTAAATGAAGAGGTTCCAAAATCTAATTTATGGTATCAAAAAAATCAATCTAAAGTTATCAATATATTAACTCTGTTATCTAAAACATCAATTGCGAATTTCAGAATTTTCTTGCATTGATTTATTTATTATCATATCAGCACAAGTATTGTCACATCCATTGTGACAATAAAAGGTCAAGTCTAAAATATTAGTCAGGCTGGAAGCAATTGGTGTTATGTGGTCTACTATTTTATAGTAAAAGCAGAGATATCTCTCTTTCGCAGTCATTTCTTTCTCTGGTAATTGATAGTCCTCCTAATTTTTTGAGTTTACATGTCGAGACGGGATGAAAGGTTTACTTTAGAACATTCAAATGCAGATGCATATGAGGCCTTCCATGAGAAATACTTTAACCGTCACCTATACCAAATTATGTTGAATTTGGTTTTGATTATAAAGATAGTCAAACTTTAGGGCCTCTTTCAATCACAATTATGAATAATAGATGGTGTCAAAAACGAAACGCAAACATGACCTCTTAAATCCTAATACGCACCAAATCATAAAAAAGTAAGAATCGCAATTAAGGATGCCCACGTAGTTGTCGACTAGTCATCGGAATCATTTTATATTTCACGTCGAACTAGAAAAATACATGACATTAAGAATCTTGGTACTAATATGCATTGTGGTCGTATTAGGCACTTGGTCCGCCTGTTTTCTACAAGATAGTAATAGTCAACTTTCCATGAATGATACGAATTTCCTACCAGATGTTTCTTCAAATATTTCTTTTATGTTAGACCCAAATATGTCAAATGAATCAACTGGGGTGCAAATGGGTAACCAGCCACCAATGAATTCATCTAATTTAAATGACTTGATATTATTAGAGGATCAATTAAAGTTAGCCCAAGAGAAAATTGAGCAAACGGATATTAAAAATAAGGATTGGAAAAATTACACGAGCAGTAAACTAGGATTGTCATTGGAATATCCTATTGACGTTCATCTGCAAAAAGAAGGGAAAGAAACGCGATTTGATCCCGATAAGGATCTTAAGATAGGTAGTATAGAGAAAGACGGATTCAGTATTAGTCCTAGTAGTATGGCAAAAATTCTACTGATTTTACCAATGTTGTCGTACAGGCAAAGGAATCTCATCTTAACATGAATCTAGACGATTCATATCTAATTTTAGTGGAAGATATTACACCAATGAGTATTCGTGGTGATATAGGATTGTCTTACTTAATATCATTAATAGATAAGGGTCTAGAAAAATCTCTTTTTGTATCTAATAACACCTTCCTATACCATAACGATAATATCTATCGGTTCGTATTTGTTACCAATACTGATCAGTACAATAAAACCAATGCAATCTTCAATCATTTATTAAACTCAATTAGTTGGAGTATCAATAAAGATAATATTAGTTCGGTATTGAACGTTCTTGCGAATCAAAGCTTTCTTCAAAATAGTATTAGTACTGCGATAGTCAACCAAACCTCAGGTAATAATACAGCGATTATTGAATCTACTCAAGGTCCAATAAAAATTGAGTTTTATCCAGATGTAGCACCAAATCACGTGAAGAATTTTCAAGATCTGGCTAGCAAAGGATTTTACGATGGAGTAGTATTTCACAGAATAGTACCAGGATTTGTATTACAGGCAGGGGATCCAAACACAAAGAATAGTAGCATTGGTAGAGATACATGGGGAACTGGAGGTCCAGGTTACACAATAAATCAGGAATTTAATACCATAACTCATGAAAGAGGGATATTATCCATGGCTCGCATGCCAGATCCTAATAGTGCAGGGTCTCAGTTTTTTATCGTATTAAATAATTCAAAATTTTTGGACGGCCAATACACAGTATTTGGAAAGGTTACAGAAGGAATGGAGGTTGTGGATAAAATAGCAAATGTTACCACTAATTCAACGGATCAGCCCATGAATCAAGATTTATCAAGAATAGATAAGATAATGATAAATTAGAAATAGACCTCAGACATGAAATGACTATTCAGTTATTGGCTCGGAATTACACTATTTTTTTGAAATGTAATCACTTAATCTTTATTGATTAACAATATTTTATTCAAAATCCGTCAAAGATTCTGATCGATTTAAAATATTATCCAAGATTACTTGTATTTGATTTAAAACCTATATCTTTTAGATGTGATGGCAATCTATGATGTTTTTTGAATTTCTACATTTAATCCACCGAAAGCGTTTTGCCATTTGTTTGTAGGGCTTGTGGTTGAGAAAAATATTCATAATTTTAAATTCCATCTCAAATCAAATCCCATCATTATTGCTAGTGGGCTATAATTGTTCAGACAAAAAATGACACAAAAGTAATCTAATTTAATAGATGCCTTAATTGTTTAAGAAAGAGAATAGGATTACATTATCGAGGAAATTGAAAGGATACAAATACCCAGATATGAAACAAATGATGAGTCAATTTGTTGTTTAAGCAGACTTGGAATTTATCTTGTAAAAGTTATATTTGTCAAAATCAAATTTTTTTATTCTCTAAATCATCTACCATGTTTTTCACTATTGATCTATGGCAATGTTTTTCATCTTTGCAGTGACAAAGCAGCGTTACAGTCTTGAATT
The DNA here is from genome assembly GCA_013694585.1 of Candidatus Nitrosopumilus sp. Taxonomy (GTDB): domain Archaea; phylum Thermoproteota; class Nitrososphaeria; order Nitrososphaerales; family Nitrososphaeraceae; genus Nitrosocosmicus. The sequence continues at coordinate 44,097 of JACDCB010000015.1, forward strand.
TTGTCATAGGATTAACTTGATCGTATAATCTATGTTCTTTTTGTTGGCTGCCATCATTCTTATTGTTTGTAGTGATTCTATTGATACTTGGAGAAGATAGTATATCTAAAGCCTTCAACGCTTGAGGATTATCTTTTATCTCTGCCTCATAACGGATG
>JACDCB010000027.1 GCA_013694585.1 Candidatus Nitrosopumilus sp.
GATTCAACTCAGTTATTTAAACAAGGAAAAATGGAAAATAATGAATATTTTTCAAGAATGGGTGAATTCCTTGTATCTTCTTCAGCCTTAAATTTTTTAGCTTGTCGTGTAATTCTTGAACTTAAAACAGCACTCGATAAAGCTGGTTCTGTAAAAGGCAAAGGTGAAAGGTCTAGTACCTCACCTTCCTCTACCTCCTCACCCTCCACATCCCCCTCCTCCTATCCATCGGGATCAGGGAATAGTGGTAATATCGATGCCGGTGGTGGTGGTGCTGGTGGTACTGGCGGTGGTTTTGGAGTAGATGGTTTTATATCTGCTGGCGGTAATGCGGGGCCCTCCTCCTCCTCCTCATCTCATTTTACTTACCCATTGGCTCCACCTCCTACTAGTGAAGAATACGATCTCCCGTTGGCACAAGAAGTTCCTACCTATAAACCAGTAGATATCATAATTACTAAACAAGACTCGCCTGATTCAAAAGGGTTGAAAAAAAACTGTATTGTTTGTGCTGCTTCGATTCCAAAACAAGCAAAATTTTGTAATAAATGCGGCAATTCACAATAATTAATAAACACAATTTTTTAGTATATATTATGAAAATCTTTAATGGGCGATTGGCTACTGAAGATTACATGTCCACCCATTCCCTAACCTTTTCCACACCTGAAATGACACTAAAAAAATTTGCGCTTTGGTTGGGTGAACAAATCACAGATTCGAAAACAGATACACCTACTCCTCGTCTACTTTTATACTTGGTAGAAAAATCTGAATCAAAGACCGGGATGTCGTTTCCTCCTTCTAGATACCTTCCGGACGTAGATGAGACGTTTAAACCCACTGGTGCTATCGCAGATTTTTACTCCACACAGCATGAAAACCCTTCAAACACTAAACAATCTGGAGATATTGAAAAAAAATACTGTATTAATTGCGGTGGTACAATCAAAAATTCTTCCAAATTTTGTAATAAGTGTGGATATGTTCAGGAGTAATTAGCCTTAGGAAACGGAGTGATTTTTTCTTTCCTTGGCTGATTTTTCCTTCAGGATTATATAACACTCATTGCACAAAGTGTCAGAAAATAAATAATTAATAGAATAAAATTTTACTTTATTGCATAATTTACAGGCCTTCATGCTTTTTCTGATAGGTTACATATTTTTAGTATTACCTTATTAAATTATATACTCTGTGAAGTTTTTTAAAGTGAATGACCCGGTTCTTTTCATTCATATTTTTTTTTATATCTGTGTGGTTTGGATTATCTTCGATTTTATCACATATGGTATTTGTTTATAATTTCAGTTATTTCTATTACTACATTATATGGATAGGCTGTTTTGCTGTCTCGTTATTACTTTTTTTGAAACCTATAGTATCAATGCGTAAAGTATTTCGAGACAGAGTCTCAACAAGTATTTCTTGGCCATTTCTTATAAAATTGATAAATGGTTTAACCTGGGCTCTACCATTTCTTTTGATCCCATTTTTCCAAAAATATTATCCATTTCTGTTGCTTACTGGTTTATCCTTGGGTAACATTTCAACTTTTATATTTTTAAAGAAATATTCTAAAATATTCAGTATCGAACAATTAATAACTGGGGCGTTGCTCCTTTCATCCTTATTAATTGTTACAATTTATTATAATTACACAGATCATTATGAGATGATACTTTTTTCTACCAGAGTCATGATTTCAGTTTCATATGGAATAGGAGGACTAGTTGGATATTTTAAGAACACTGATGATAACGCCACCGCAGCAGCAGCATCATCGTCAAGTTTACATTAGTGAATGAGGGTAGAGATCATAATTGAAAGAAAAATCTAGTTCCATTCATAATTTTTCTGAGGCTGTTTGCATATTTAGTGGTGGTTTGGATTCTATCAGCACAGCTGCGTATCTAAAAAAAATGGGATTAGAATTGTATTTGATTTCTTTTGATTATGGACAACGTGCATCCAATGAATTGCTCGTTGCAAAGCGCTTTTCAAAATTATTAAAGAGTAAAAAACACGAAATAATTAACATATCGTTTCTAAAAACCTTGCTTGGGAAAACAAATATTTTGACCGGATCTAGATCCAAAATTCCATCAACTTTTGACTATAGTATTGTTGTACCTTTAAGAAATACTATTTTCTTAACTCTTGCTTCTGTATGGGCAACTTCTTTAAATATTCCTCTGGTAATATACGGTGCTCATTCGGGAGATACTCGATATCCTGATTGCCGTCCTTCTTTTACACGTTCTCTAGAAAAATTACTTTATCTGTCTGAAATTGATGGAATTAAAATGGGGATAAGAAAAAAGCTTCATATTTGGTCTCCCGCCATGGATAACATAAGTAAATCTGAATTGCTTTTGATAGGCTATGAAATATTGGGCGACAAAATTTTTCAATCTTGGAGCTGTTATTTGGGATCTACCGATAAAAAAACTAACCTTTCAAAACATTGTGGGATTTGTGAGTCTTGCATGAATCGAAAACAAGCAATTTTGAATGCTGGTTTGGAGGATAAAACAAATTATGTCAGTCATTAATCCAAAAATCAATAATGATAATGGTACTGATAATTATGATGACCACCATGATGGCGGTCTTTCTGTTACAAATAGACATAACAAGGTTCAATTAAATGAAATGTTTGTAAGCATTGAAGGCGAGGGTATTCTTGCAGGAACAAAGACTCTGTTCATCCGTTTTTCAGGCTGCCATCTAAAGTGTCATTGGTGTGATACAAAATATTCTCTATCACCTACAAGCGGCAAAAGTTATACAATTGATGAAGCCAAATATCTTATCCTTCAACATCTTCAACCAAACCTGTATAAAGTCAATTTTACCGGAGGAGAACCTTTATTACAAACTCAATCTTTGATTGCTCTTGCAGATTTTGTTAAAAACGAATTAAAGATTAAAACATATCTGGAATCGTCGTGTTTTGATTGGAAAAGGTTTGAATTGGTTTTGCCTTATTTTGATATTTGTAAAGTTGAATTTAAAACATCTGATTCAAAAGTAATCGAATCCAAATCCTATGAAAATCTTTTACAAAACGAACTAAGATGTTTAGATATCGCATTAAATAGGACCGATAAAATTTCATTTATAAAAATCGTATTTACAAATTCCACAACATTAAATGAAGTTAGAGACTTGCTTTCTAGAGTTTTTGAGTGTCCAAATATTGGTAATTTGAGTGGTATAACACTCCAGCCTAGCTACCAATTTGACTCTCCATCTACTACGCAAATATTGAAAATATATGATGAAGTATGTAGTTTTTATAAAGATGTAAGAGTGATTCCACAAATGCATAAATTATTGGGTATGAGTTAATATTTTTAGAATAGTTATTTTGTTACAAACCTTAGATTTAATAAAGATAAGGCTTATAATAAAGACCGAATCTTAAAGGTAAAATAAGTATGGTGAACACAATCTTTCGGGTACAGTCGCATAAATTCACTCAAGAAAATATACAAACTACTCTTGTTTGTTCAAACTGTGATGAGGTCTTCACCAAAGAATTTCTATTAGACCTTGAAGGTCAAACAATCGAATTTAAGTGTCCAGTTTGTGGAAATGTAGGAGAAGCAGATATCCCATATAAAACCGCGGAAGAGCGTGAGGAATTCGAAGAAGATTTTGATGATGTAACAGAAGAGGATGGTGGCGATGAGTTTGAGGATGATTTTTAATTAGATTTGTCGTTTTTCAAATTTATCTTGCCTAATTGTGCTAAAAAGGCTGCTAGTTGTATTTCAGGGTGCGCACCATTTGCGAGCCTATAATCGTATTCTGCAATTACAGATGAAATTTCATAGGGATCTTTCAGATCAAGCTTATAAATCTCTTCATTGGCATATTTTAGAAAATCTGTTTCTGAAACTCCATAAACATATAGTAATTCTAATAATTTTATTCTTGACTCATTAAATTTGGAATCAATGGCTAATTTTATTATTTCAGCTATTATGCTTTTTCCGGATATACCTATTGCATTTTGAACCTGCTGGACACTTATATTTCCGTTCACTGAGGCAGCTTGCAATATATTGATTGAATGTCTTAAATCACCATTTGTATGTTCATATATTTTACGAAGTGCTTTCTCTTCGACTTTTACTCCCTCTTTTTTACAAATATCCTTCAAATATTCAATTACTTCTTCCTCAGAAACCTTTGAAAATCGAAAAATTACGCATCTACTTTGTATTGGTTCAATGATGTGTGAAAGATAGTTACAAATAAAAATAAACCTAGTAGTTCTGGCACTATCCTCTATAATTCTTCTCAAAGCTGTTTGAGCCTCTGTGGTCATTTCATCTGCTTCATCTAAAATAATGATCTTAAACGGCCTCTCATTTTTTTCTTGATTTATAGAAAGCTTCATGATCGATGCAAATTCTTTTACTCTTTCACGAACCATTTTTATTCCTCTTTCATCTGATGCATTAAGCTCTAAAGTATCTCTTTTCCAGTTATCTCCCAGCATTTGTTTTGCAAGGCATAAAGCTGTGGTAGTTTTACCTATCCCTGCAGATCCTGTAAACAATAAATGTGGTAATTCGTTAGGTTTTTTCATTAAATTTTCTAAGCCTTTTATAATTTCTTTTTGATTAATTATTTGATCTAGATGTTTTGGTCTATATTTTTCAACCCACATAATATCAGAAATAACCTCAGGCTTCTGCTCCCTGTGCCGTTTTTCCATCGTGATATACTGTCCATCTTTTTCTAATTTAAAATTATTCAATACTCTGTAGAGGATACCCGTTAATACGACATTGAAATTTTATTAACTAAGGATGATAATTACATTTGTGAATTCATTGCTGCCGTCATCACATGATGATTATGATGTTGATGTTGATGTTGATGCTGATGTTGTAAATAACTTAATTTCAGGTATAGACGACATTTCAATCCTCTATACTTTTTCCACTCTAGAATATCTTCTAAAGGATGTACGAGTAATATATTTAAAGGATATTGAAATATCGATAAGACCCCTTATTTTTATTAGCGCTAAAGAAGGAGATATGACTTCGGTTCCAAGATGGATCTCTATTATTTTGAGTGAACAAGGTGTAGTAGAAATTCATGACGATGATCAATTATCTTATATTAAAAGAGCATTGAATCGAGAAAGAATATCGCCTACCCATGAGGTATCTACAATAGAACCAGATTTTTACGCACGCGTAAATAATTATCTTCGTACCATCGAAGATAAAGATAGAGAATCATTAATAGTGTCATTGAATCCATTCATAGCTTCTAGATTACAAAAGATAGTCAAACTTTCTGCTTCTTCTCCTTTGGTGCCAGAACTCGAAGAAAAACTATCATTAGAAGAAAAACTTCTCTATGAGAATTTTCACAATATGACGTCTAATTTTAAAAAACTGGTGTTAAAGATTGAGTAATACTGATCCTCAGAATCCATCAAATATGCAGGAACAAGAACAACAAACCCTATCTGCATTATCAAATGAATTGGAGGTTTTTTTACGTTCATTTAAGGATCGTGATGGTAATTACAAGTATTTTGATAAAATTAATAATATGATGGCGACATCTTCAACTTCTATTACTATTGATTATATTGATTTTGATAGTTTCAGTCCACTACTTGCAAAGGACATCACTCATAATCCAGATGAAATGCTTTCAGCTTTTAATGAGGCCGTTATTTCTGTTCTATTGGAAATTCATCCAGATTATACAAATGAGATTAGAGAGCATATTCGAGTAAGAATAGGAAATTACGCTGTTCAAAAAGGACTGCGTGACATAAATGCCGATGTTATTAATAAGTTACTGGGTGTTTCTGGAATGGTAGTACGTTCCTCAGAAGTTAAACCATTAGGAAAAAGAATTGCTTATAGATGTCTCAATTGCAATCAAATTAGTTTTTCAGAATTAAAGGGATTATCTTTAAAAAAACCACAAAGATGCCTTAATTGCTCAGAAAAAGAAATGGAGATGGATGTAGAAAGCAGTCTCTTTATCGATTTTCAATTGGTTAGATTACAAGAGTTGCCTGAAGATCTTCCTGCAGGACAACTCCCTCACTATATAGAGGTGACAATTCTTGGGGATTTGGTTGACCAATGCAGACCAGGGGATAGGATTATGTTGACAGGAATTATTAGAATAGATCAAGAAGCTTCTTTTGTTTCGGGGGGGAATTCCACCACTCAAAGGACTTCTCTGTTTAGATTACGAATGGAAGGTAATAATATAGAATATCTTGGAGGTAGGGCTGGAGATAAGAAAACTCGATCAATAGAGCGGATTTCAATCAGTGCAGAAGATGAACGACAAATACTAATCTTGTCAAAAAAACCTGATATCTATGATAAGCTAGTATCATCCTTTGCTCCACATATCTATGGACACGAAGTCATAAAAGAATCCATTTTGCTTCTAATTGTGGGGTCAGTTACCAAAAAATTAGATGATGGGTCAACAAGAAGGGGTGATATCAACGTTCTATTGGTTGGCGATCCGGGAACAGCTAAGTCTGAAATGCTTAAATTTGCCGCAAAAATAGCTCCTAGGGGATTATATACTTCTGGAAGAGGCTCCACTGCAGCAGGACTAACAGCTGCTGTAGTGCGAGATAAATCCGGAATAATGATGCTTGAAGCAGGTGCTGTAGTACTTGGAGATCAAGGGTTGGTTTGTATCGATGAATTCGACAAGATAAAAGCTGAGGATCGTTCAGCGCTTCACGAAGTTATGGAACAGCAAACTTGTTCAGTTGCTAAAGGTGGTATTGTGGCAACATTAAATGCGAGAACCTCTATCCTATCCGCCGCGAATCCCATGTATGGCAAATATGATCCTTATAAAAATATCACTGAAAATGTAAATCTTCCAATTCCTCTTCTTACGAGGTTTGATCTTGTTTATGTGATACGCGATCTTCCAGAAAAAGAAAAAGATAGTAAAATCGCCAGCCATATTTTAGAAATCCATAAGAATGTCCAAAAATTATCTCAAGCCGCTATTAATATAGATCTCTTCAGTAAATACTTGGCATTTGCTAAACACAGTGTTGAACCCGAGCTGACTCGAGAGGCGATAAATATTATTCGTGATTATTATATGAAAATGAGAAATGTTGATTCAGATAGTATGATTACCGTTACACCCAGGCAATTAGAAGGCCTAGTGAGACTTGCTACTGCTCGCGCAAGATTGCTGTTAAAAGATAAAGTCGAAAGAGAGGATGCAGAAAGATCGTTGTTTCTAGTTCAAAGAATGCTGGAAACCGCAGGCGTTGATGTCAATACTGGTAAAGTTGATCTGGGTGTATTGCATGGAAAACCTTTCAGCGAAATATCAAAACTAAAACTTTTCATGGAGATATTTTCAAGTCTTTCCGGAGAAGAAAAGAATGACGTTGAAGAGAATGTGTTCATTGGGGAACTGGTAAAAACCGGTAAATTTAGTGATTCAGATGCTAAATCGCACATAAAAAAGGCAATGAACGATGGTCAAATTTATGAAAGAAAAGCTGGATTCTATTCTAAAGCCTAGGGACTATTCTTTATATAAACAACCAAACAACCAATACATCACACGAAAAAATATTTATTATATACATATGCCTCTTCAATTGCCTTGACTATAGTTTCTGATTCCTATATGGGATTCTTTTTGCCTAGTAACATTTACGAAAGATTATCGAAATTTCTTGATGGCGATTTGGACTTTCCATTCGTCGATCAACATGAAATTTTAGGAATTTTTTTTCTCTTCGGAAAAGATTTTGGAGTCAAAAATGATTTAGATGTGTTATCTGCAAAAGATATCACACGAAAAACTATTGATCAACTAAAGCGTGAAATTTTTCTATCAAAAAACATAGCTCCGTCTAATATTGAATTGATTAAAGAAAATTATCAAAGAAGGGTTCTTCAAATTTATGTTGAAATGCAAAATAGCGCTGCATTTGAAGAAAGGGAGATAAATAAGAGGATTAGCCGAGACCCTACTTTGCTTATGTACTGTTATGCTCACCATATTTCATACTACAGACAAAAATGTTTTTTTGAAATTTATGATCCATTTAAAAGAGATCAATTAGATAAAAAATTACATAGTTTATTGTTAAATCGGATGGTTATGTTAAGCTATAACGTGGAAAAATCTGCTGATTTGCCTTATAACACTTTGCATCCATTTGTTGATTGGATAATTCAAAATAATACATCCGGGTTTAGATCGGTATTCTGATTCTTCTTACTTCTTAATTATTTAAATTAATTATTATTCACAACGTACATTAATTGGTCTGTTGTAATCTATAACATGTCAATCCAAGATGAATCTGGTTATATGTCCTTGTTAGATAGGTTACAAAATAAACTAGGAAATGTGGTAAAGAAAGAAGTTGCCAGACTTGAAGTTCCTGTTCCGAGAGTAATATGGGTTGGCCAACGAACAATTTTTAGAAATTTCATGGATTTTCCGAAGGCATTAAGACGTGATCCTGAAAAATTATTACTATATTTAAATAAGGAATTAGCATCTGCAGGGTATATTACTGGTGAACGGGTTATTTTTTTGGGCAGAAAACCTGTATCCTCATTCGGAAGTTTGATAGATCGATATGTAAAGGACTATGTTATTTGTCCTGTTTGCGGTAGCCCAGACACTAGGACAGAAAAAATTAAGAAGTTAGGCTTTATGATATGTGAAGCTTGTGGTGCAAGATCTTCTATAAAAAGTAATTATGCTTGATTGCTTGATTGCTTGATTGCAAATCGCGATATCGACTGGATGCAATACTCTATCATCCTATTTTCTTTGCTTCCGGGTTTCACTATAATCGATATGTAATTATTAGATTTAACCAAATTTATTATAATGGATAAAACTAAAAACAAAGATCAAGTAAAAAATGATCAAGATAATGATTATCTGTTATTAGATGATAACGCTAATGAATCTAATCAAAATTTAAAAACTGAATTATCCATTGAAGATATGGCTGCCGAATTAAAGGAAACAAGAGACGATTTGGAACACTATCGAAAATTGTATGACGATACATTTAACAAATTAAAATATAGTTTAGCAGATTTCGATAATTATAGAAAAAATATTGAAAAACAAAACGCCTTGAGGATACTTTCAGTGAAGGCCGATATGTTGTCAACTGTGGTTAATTTACGCGAAGATTTTATGCGTGCTTTAGATACATTAAAACACCACAAAGTCGATATTTCAATTCTCGAAGGATTGACGAATATACTAAAAAATATTGATCTCTTTTTAGAAAAAGAAAATGTTTCAGAAATAAAAGCTTTGAATAGTGTTTTTAATCCTAACTTTCATGAAATTATAGGATTTTCTTATGTTGAAGATGATGTGGAAGAAAATATTATTACTAAGGAAATTAGGAAGGGTTATTTATTAAATGATCGTGTTCTCCGTCCGAGTTTAGTAGAGGTTTCCAAAAAGATAATTAAAAATATCGATAATGATAATAAAGAGGATACAAAAGGAGATGAAGTTTAAATGGGAAAAATAATAGGAATTGATTTAGGAACTAGTAATTCTGCCGCTGCTACTTTGATCGGTGGAAAGCCAGTCATAATACAAGCTGCTGAAGGCGCCTCAATAGGAGGGAAATCCTTTCCATCAGTAGTTGCATTTTCGCAGGATGGTCAATTACTGGTTGGGGAACCTGCTAGACGTCAAATGCTTTCAAATCCTGAAGGAACTGTTATTGCCGCTAAAAGGAAAATGGGCACTGATTACAAGTTTAAAGTATTTGGGAAAGAATATACTCCACAACAAATATCTGCTTTTATTCTTCAAAAGATCAAGAAGGATGCTGAAGCATTTCTTGGCGATACAGTCGATAAAGCTGTAATTACTGTTCCTGCTTACTTTAATGACAATCAGAGACAAGCAACAAAAGATGCTGGAGAAATTGCCGGACTAGAAGTAGTAAGAATAATTAATGAACCCACCGCTGCTTCACTAGCATTTGGATTAGATAAAGTCCACAGTGATCTCAAAATTATGGTCTTTGATTTTGGAGGAGGGACCTTAGATGTTACCATTATGGAAATGGGCGGTGGTGTATTTGAGGTCAAGAGTACTTCAGGTGATACTCAACTGGGTGGTACAGATATGGATAATATTTTGATAGATTATCTTGTAAATGAATTTAAAAACCAATCTGGAATAGACATCAAAAATGATAAAGCAGCGATGATGAGAATTAGAGAAGCTGCAGAAAAGGCAAAAATCGAACTATCAAACATAGTCACCACGGAAATAAACCTACCATTTTTGGCATACGATCAATCTACTGGTCCAAAGAACTTTGCTATTCCTTTGAATAGGGCAAAATTGGAGGAATTATTACGCCCAGTAGTAGAACGATGTAGAAATCCAATGCTACAAGCTATCAAGGATGCAAAAGTGTCAGCTACAGATATCGAAAAAATAGTTTTGGTTGGGGGCCCTACTCGAATGCCAATAGTAAAAGAATTTGTAAAATCTGTCATGAACAAAGAACCTGAACGTGGAGTTGATCCAATGGAAGCAGTTGCGTTGGGAGCTGCAATTCAAGGTGCAATAATTTCAGGTGAAGTATCTACTGATATTTTGTTGGTTGACGTTACTCCTTTGACTCTTGGTGTGGAGGTTATGGGTGGACTTAAAGAAACTCTAATTGAACGAAATACTACTATTCCTACCAAAAAGAGTAAGGTATTCACTACCGCTGCAGATTATCAGACCGCAGTAACCATCCATGTGGTCCAGGGTGAGAGAACTATGGCTTCTGATTGTGTTTCACTAGGTATGTTTAATTTATCGGGTATACCGCCTGCTCCTAGAAGTGTTCCACAAATAGAGGTTACATTTGATATCGATACCAACGGAATTTTGAACGTGACCGCCAAAGATCTTGCTACATCCAAAGAATCAAAGATAACTATATCGGCCAGCTCTAAATTATCTAAAGAAGAAATCGAAAAATTAAAGAAAGATTCGGATGCATTTGCTGAAGTAGATAAAAAGAAACGAGAAGAAGCAGAATTAAAGAATGAATCAGACAATTTACTATATTCCGCAGAAAAATTGATTAATCAAGACTTAAAAGATAAAGTAACTCCAGAGCAAAAGGATAAAGTAAATAAATCAATCCAAGAATTAAAAGAATCGATAACAGCCAATAATGTGGACGCCATAAAAACAAAAATAACCGATCTAAAGAACGCATTAGCTGAAATAAGTACAGCTGCATATCAGGCCGTTCAACAAAATGCTGCTAACGCTTCAAGCCCAGGGGATGTGGGGTCCGATACTCCTCCTCCAAGTGATAGTACTTCTAATCAAAATCCTGAAAACAATGATCCTAAGTCTGGTGCGGAAAACGCCGCCAATAAATCAAATAATACTTGATTAAGAGAATAATTCCACACTTAATTATTTTTGTGATTTGTTATGAGTAAAAGAGATTATTATGATGTACTTGGAGTTCAAAAAACTGTTACTAAGGATGAGTTAAAATCTGTATATAGAAAACTTGCGTTAAAATATCACCCCGATCGTAATAAATCGCCTGAAGCAGAAGAAAAATTCAAAGAAATTTCTGAAGCATATGCTGTACTATCCGATCAGGACAAACGTAAACGATATGATACATATGGTCATGTGGGTAATGAGGAAGTATTTAGAGGATCTGAAGACAATTTCGCAGAAATTTTTAAAGATATTGGCTTTGGTAATGTAGGCGATATTTTTGAACAGATTTTTGGTAGAATGGGAGGCGGTGGCAGTGGTGGTTTTAACAATGATCCCTTTAGCTTCAATTCCAGAACCTCAAACAGAAGAAGAAGAGGCAGAGATTTACTATATGACATAAACATGACTTTAGAGGAAGTAGTTAAAGGTAAGAAGGAAGAGATACAAATACCAACAATCGAAGACTGTTCGGTTTGTTCCGGGACAGGTGCTTCCCCAGGAACTTCATCAAAAATTTGTCCGACATGTAACGGCCAAGGTCAAACCCGCAGAGTCTATAACCAAAATCAATTTTCCACCTTTATTTCGTTAGATACCTGTAATACCTGCCACGGAGAAGGTAAAATACTAGAAAAACCTTGTAATACTTGTCATGGTAATGGTAAAGTTAGAAAAACAAATAACCTAAAGATCGATATACCTTCTGGTGTTGAGGACGGGGTAACACTAAGAATTTCTGGAAAAGGAGAAAGCGTTCAAGGTGGAATGAATGGTGATTTATTGGTACGGGTACATGTACTCCCGCATCAACTTTTTAAAGTAATTGATGATGGAGATCTGATGTATAATTACGATGTTTCATTCATTGACTTGATATTAGGAACGGAAACAAGGGTTCCAACCATAGATGGAACTGAAAAATTGAAAATTCCTGCTTGTACCAAAGCTAATGCTGTTTTTAAAATCAAAGGAAAAGGTTTGCCAAGATATGGAAAATTTGGAAGAGGGAGCCAATACGTAAAAATCGAAGTAAAATTGCCTGATAAGATTAATGATGCCCAAAAAAATCTATTAAAAGATTTGTCAAAGGAATTCAAAAAAAATGAACTATAAAAACTATTTTTCATACAAATTTAGATCAATACTATATGGTAGCAATAGAATCTTTTAATGTAAGTAAAATATACAAAAATTCCAATAAAAAGGCATTAAATGATATCTCTTTACAAATCGAAGAAGGAAAGATATCTACGCTATTGGGAAGAAATGGTGCCGGAAAAACTACCTTTATACGTATTTGTTCTACTCAATTGTTACCTACATCAGGAAAGGTATTAGTATTCGGTGACGATATACTCAAGTCTCCAGAAAAAATACGCCAAAAAATTTCTATAGTTCCACAGGAAGGAAGACCTTTACGCGCATTAACTCCGTGGGATCATATTTATAATTGGTTGAGGATACGAGGCGAAAAGAAAGAGTCTGCAGCGCAGAAAACCTCTGACATATTACAAAGACTTGATCTTTTTTCTGCAAAAGATATTCCTGCATTGAATCTATCGGGAGGAATGAAACAGAAAATTTTGGTTGGGATGGCCATGGCAACTGAATCACCTTTGCTGTTTTTGGATGAACCTACTATAGGTTTAGATCCAGTATCACGACGACAGGTGTGGTCTATTATAAAAGATTGGAAAAATAAGGGAATAACCATTGTTTTAACTACTCATTATATGGATGAAGCAGAAATGTTGTCTGATTCTATATTCATTATTGATGAAGGTAGAGTCGTTTCTAAAGGCAACATGAACGATTTAAGAAATACTCTAAATTATCAAATAAGAATTGACATCAACATATCAAAGGATTATAATGTTTATGATTTAAAAAACTTCATTAATTCTTTTGGGAAAACAATTAGTATGAGTTCTGACTCTATAAGATTATTTACTTTTGAGCATAATCTAAGAGAAATATCTGATATTTTGGTTCGTAATAATTTGTCATTTTCTGTATCTCCTATCACATTAGATGATATTTTCGTAAATCTTGTTGGTGGAGCTGATATGGAATAATCTTTTCATTTTTTATTAGAATATATGTTGGGCTTTTTAAAAATATTTTATGCGGGAGTTGCCAAGCCTGGTCAAAGGCGTGAGATGTTTAAAACACGATGCTCAGAAACCAGGACAATTGAGATACCTCATCTCTTAGGGGTCCGTGGGTTCAAATCCCATCTCCCGCATTAGAAACTTAAGTTTCTTTTTTTTATACATATCCAGTCTTTTTCATTGTCTATAACTAATGTTCGACTTAAAGATGATCATATACTCTTTTAACACATGCAGTAGTGATTATTGGGCCATGAAAGATGAAAAAGTTTACAATGATAAACTAATTAATTATTATGAAATCTTATCAAATAGATATTTCAGAATAGCAACACGACACGACAGTTAGTCTGTAGTGCACTTTAAACGTCTTAACTGTGTGTATTATTTATTCAAAATTTTGTATGTTGTAATTAGAATAATGCACACAAATATCAAATATTTTTGATACGCTTATCATAAACTAACAAGACATAATCCTGCAAATAAAAAGACCGGAAATGAATCTCTTTGCCTTTTGCTTGGTCTCGATTCAATTCATTCATCTATACCGTATATATACTCCTTATATTACCAATATTATTTAGCGGGGTGGGGAAGCCAGACCTTTTTAGGGGCTAGGTTATCCCGGCGGGCTCATAACCCGCAGAGCGGTTTCTGTGCCTATAAAGCCAGCCGTAAGTTCAAATCAACCCCCCGCTATCTTTTATCCACTTGGTACTTTTTAGCAGATACCTTATTTCCATACTGTTAAATCGCTTTTCCATACCATATCTGGATGACGGTTTGGTAAGATGTCGATGCGCAATAGGTTCCGGAATATATAGACCAGACTTTAGTTTTCTATCTTTTTCCGTCTTTATTTTTCCACTATTTCTAATTCTTGTTTTACAAATGCGACATTGATATCCTTTATTCTTTCCCTCTGATTTCATATTCTTAGAACACTTCTCGCAAGTGGGGTTTCTAATGTTATACACTCTTGCTAATTCTTTGATTATGAGGTATTCTAAGTTGAGGGTAAATTGATTATTTGATTTTAGATGTGCACCATATCCTACTTCGATCCTATCTCCAATTACTAACATACTTGCAATCTTTGTCAGACCTGTAGGTTGGTAAACCGCAACGGGTAACATACTACCAAACCCGTCCTTTATTTTGAATATTACATGTCCACCATTAATTATGTATGGTGTAGATGCAACCTGACATGTTATACGTCCTGCGGTATATGGTTTAATGTTAGTTCCACTGTTCTCTTTGACTAGATGTAAATTCGTTCCTTGATTGGATCTGAATATCATATAGCCGTCTAATTCTTCTTCAATACACAAGTTTTTTAGAAATAATGTGGTTATTAAGGGGTCTTCTCCTCTAATACCGCAAAACACTGGGTCAGGACCACGAGGAGTAATTAGTATTCTATTGTTTTTAATGTCGAAATTATTGTAGGTATATGGATATGATTCCTCGCTTAATTTTTTTACTTTAAAGTCATCCGTTTTTCTGTTAGTTCCAATATTTTCTTTACTTCTGTATGCAATTGTTTCAAATGTGTGATCCGAATCTAAAAGACAACCTGTTGCCGCAAGCGCACCTACAATTCCATATCCTTTTCCAAAAATGCTGAATTGTATATTATTCTTAATAGCTATTTTTATGGCTAGTTGTTTACTTAATATGGTATCCATAGCACTTTCACTAAACGATGTCAAGTCTTTACCAATGCCATTCCCTTCATAAAAAACCAAACCCGGATTGGCTCCGTTTTCTAATTCGGAATAGTTCTCTATGGCATGAGTGATCTCCTCTTTGATTTTTTCATAATTTCTTCCTCTTATTCTTAAACAAACTGCACCATTTCCTCTAGTTTTAAGAGGAACATTGGGATTTAGTCTTATTAAGAGTGGAAAATCAACAAATTCTACCTGAAATTTTCTTATTAACATGTTTGATATTAAATAAGATAGGTGGGTAGTACATCTTCCATTTATTGAATCAGTATCATCAAATCCTATATGCAGAGTTTTCTCGTCACTAGGTTTATTCCAATTATTCATTAGCAATTATGTCTTTATTGTAATGAGTATCTCATACTATTTAATAAAAATACCCCAAAGATTTAGGGGTAAATTTTAGGATGATAGAAAATTCTTATACCTTTTTGATCCAATATTTCAGGTTGTTAAAATCCATTGATAAAATCGATTTTGAAAAACGAAATGGAATCATCCCTGTAGTGGTTCAAGATATAAGAACTAAAGATATTTTGATGCTTGGATATGCAAATAAGTACGCCTTAACCAAAACCGTTGAAACTGGAAATGCCCATTTTTGGAGTACATCTCATAATAGATTGTGGATGAAAGGCGAAGAATCGGGGAATATTCAACCAGTAGAAAAAATATTGGTTGATTGTGATTCTGATGCATTATTATATCTGGTTAATTCTATGAAACCTGCCTGTCATACAGGAAATCGTTCATGTTTTCATAATGAATTAGGCTGATTGATTCCTAATAGTTAAGTAATACTAAATATTATTTAGAGGGATTTATCTATCATATTGTTCTTTTGTATTTAGAAATAATGGGAATTATAAGTGCACTAAAATGTAGAGAATGCAATAAAGAGTATTCCCCAAGATTTATATATATCTGTGAGGATTGCTTTGGGCCATTGGATGTCCAATATAAAATAGATACTACCATTACTAAGAATACATTTGAAAGTCGTTCAGATTTAACTTATTGGCGATATTTTGAAATTCTTCCGATAGAAGACAAGAAAAATATAGTCAGTTTAAATGGTTCAATCACTCCGTTGCAAAAAGCAGATAATTTGGGTGATAGTCTTGGCGGATTTAAAAATTTATACATTAAAAACGATTCTGTAAATCCAACTTTCTCTTTTAAGGATAGGCCAGCAGGGGTTGCAGTATCAAAAGCTAAAGAGATGAATTTATCTGCCGTGGGTTGTGCATCTACTGGAAATCTCGCATCTGCTACCGCCGCTCATGCAGCAAAGGCAAATTTACCTTGTTACATTTTCGCACCCTCTGACATAGAAGATGTTAAAATCGTACAAGCTTTGTCATACGGAGGCAAATTTGTAGCGGTAGATGGTACCTATGACGATGCTAATAGGATTGCTTCAGTAATTGGAGATTCTAATGGTTATGGAATTGTAAATATAAATATGCGACCTTATTACGTCGAAGGCTCTAAAACACTAGCGTTTGAAGTATTGGAACAATTGAATTGGACCGTCCCTGATGTGCTAGTAATTCCAGTCGGAAGTGGAGCTATGTTGAATGCCATTTGTAAGGGATTTGAAGAAATAATGAGTCTAGGATTAATTTCTGATATTTCTAATTTAAGGATAATTGCTGCCCAACCCAATGGATGTGCACCTATTGTTGATGCTTATAAGAATAGATCTAATGAAATTATACCCGTAGAAAAACCTAAGACTGTTGCAAAAAGCTTAGCAATAGGGGATCCTGGTGACGGATTATATGTACTAAAACGTCTAAGACAATTTAATGGAATAGGGGAGAAAGTTACTGATTCTGAAATTAAGAATGCCATTTTATTGCTTGCAAAATCCGAAGGAATATTCACCGAACCTGCTGGTGGTGTGGCAGTAGGTGTTTTAAAGAAACTAATAGAGGAAAATAAAATCGATAAAGACGAAAATATAGTATGTTATGTTACTGGTAACGGACTTAAAGCTACCGAATCTATTGCTGATCTTCTTCCTACTCCTAGTTCAGTAAAACCTGATATCAGGTTAGTTTCTGCAATGATACATTGAACAAACGGATATAAATCGAAAAATTACGGTGTTAATTATAAATTGACCACAATAGAATTTGTTGTTCCATCAGTTTTAAACAAAGGCGCAGGAGAAAAAAAAATGTCTATTGATGCTTCAACTTTAGATGAAGCATTCAACATTGTATCCGGTATTATGGGTGATGATTTTAAACGTAGAGTTATAGACATTAATGGAAAGCCTAGAGCATTAATTAATATTTATATTAATGGAAAAAATATGCGTTTTAACAATGCAGGGATGGGTTCAGTTTTGAAAGAAGGTGATTCTATTTATATTCTGCCTGCAGTTGCCGGTGGAGCTGAAATAACCAATCAAGATATGCTGAGATATTCGAGGCAAATTATGCTCGAGGAAATTGGTTATGTCGGGATGGAAAAACTCAAAGATACAAAAATATGTGTTGTCGGTGCAGGAGGAATAGGAAACCCGGTTTTAGCTCAATTAGTTGGAATGGGAATAGGAGAGATTCGAATAGTTGACAGAGATGTAATAGAGATCTCTAATCTTCACAGACAACATTTGTACACTGATGCAGATATAGGAAAGGTAAAAGTTGAAGCTGCCTTAGAACGTTTACAGAAAATGAATCCTAGTGTTAAAATAGAAGCTATTCCTATTTCTGTTACTAAATTTACCGCTGAAAAAATTATTAAAGGATATGACATAGTTATTGATGCTTTGGATAGTATCGATGCTAGATATGCTCTAAACGATGCTTGCTTAAGACTAGGCATACCATTTATTTATGCTGGAGCTCTTGGAATGGTTGGTTCAGTCTGTACTATTCTCCCCAATCAGAGTGCTTGTCTTAGATGCATCTTTCCTGAATTGTCTGAGGATGAAATGCCAACATGTAGCACTGAGGGAGTACATCCGTCAATTCTTTATCTTGTCTCGGGAATTCAGGTATCTGAAGCAGTAAAAATCGCAATTGGACAGCAGCCATCATTAGTCAATAAATTATTATACGTAGATCTAAATGATTTAGTTTTTGATAAAATTCAAATGAATAGACATGATGAATGTCCCTCCTGTGGATTGCATGTTGAACAAAAAGATATCAAAATACCATCTATAATGGTAGAAGAATTATGCGGAAGAGATCGAGGCAAGAGAACGTATACTGTTACCCCCGCCCAAATTACAAACGAGGTTGATTTATCAAACATTTTGAAAATCGCCGAATCTAATGGATATATATTGAAATCAAAAGGCAATTTGGGCGTAACAGTGTCCTTTCAAAATCAACTACTTATTAGCTTCCTTACGAGTGGAGCTGCCACGATTGTGGGAGCGAAAAGCGAAGAAGAAGCATTGTCTATTTACAATACTTTTACGGAGGAATTGAAACCAATAAGTTAGCTAGTATTTTTTTATTACTTTGTAATATTTTATAGAGATCAGTTTTAATATTTGGTATTTTATTTCACTGTATAGATATGTCTGATATGTCTTTAGAAATTCAATATTTTCCTATTGTTATTAATAAAAAAGAGAAAATAATAGCAGCTGCTGATGATCGCGTTCTGTCTCTAGATGATGACACTTCAAAATCTGATAATTTAGATAATAACGAAGATAAAAAAGAAGAAGAAAAAGAAGAAGAAAAAGAATTAGAAGAGGATGATGAAGAGGAAGAAGAATTAGAATTAGAAGAGGATGATGAAGAGGAAGAAGAGGAAGAGGATGAGGATGAAGATGATGAAGAGGGAAAATCAAATCGCACAAATAGAAAGGAGACGACGAAAAAGAGTTCTGATCATAGGGATATTGATTTAACTCCTATAACTAAAAACTTGGAGATCATTAATAAGAATGTGGATAAACTGTTTAAAGAGATTCAAAAGATACAAAAAGTAACTCAACCATTACAAAAGGGTCTCAATTCTATTGAAAAGCAGTCCGTATCTATTAAACAGACTCAATCTTTACTCAAGGAAATGGATAAAAGAATACTAAAAATAGAGAAAAATGTTACAACCAAAACATCAAAAAATACACCCTCTAGTTCTAGGACATCCACCAAAACAGCAAAAAATACACCCTCTAGTTCTAGGACATCCACCAAAACATCAAAAAATACACCCTCTAGTTCTAGGAAATCAACTTCTAAATCTTCAAAGAAACCCGCCGATAATAAGAAAAAGAGAAATAAGTAGATAGATTGAAGCCTAAACCTACTACCATTTTCTACCATACTCTTCTCTGATACTATAGTAGAGATATTGCTGGGCATATCCAGAATATCTTCCATAGTGTTCTCTAATTTTTTTTGATAACACTCTATATTGGTTGGGAGTAATCTTTTCCTTTATTTTCATATCTTCGTCTAAGATTTGATTTGATTTTTTCTGGAAAAATTTTATAATCCAAGTGTCAATTGGAAATGCTTCTAACTTGTTTAAAGAAAATAATAATATACAATCTGCTATTTTGTCTCCAACTCCACTTAACTTCAATATTTCTTGTTTTGCTTTATCGTAATCCATTTCTGCTAATTTTACCATATCAGTTTCCTGCTTTACTATTTCTTTTACTGTTTTTATAACAAATTCTGCTCTATATCCTAATCCACAAAGTAAGAGTTCTGGTACAGAAGTAGTGTGTAGCGTTCTTAGACTTGGAAACGTATAAAATTCATTACCATCCCATTCCACTTTTTTTCCAAATTTCTTGGAGAGATTTCTCAATATAAGTCGAATTCTTGGAATATTATTGTTACTAGAACATAGAAATGATATTATACATTGAATTGGTCTTTGTCTCATGATTCGTAATCCCGGATATTTTTTCGTTACATTGTCTATTATTATGTCCTTTCCAGAAATTTCATTCATAATCTGATCGTATTGGTCATCAAATCTAAAAACATGTTGTTGCCAGTTCTCTATTTTAGGAAAAGAATCGTATTCATATGTTTTTTCACCATTGTTTTCATTTTCGGTTATTTTTAATATCGATTCTTCATATATTCCGTACCATGATTTATCTCTTTTTTCCCAAAGAAAGGATTGTCCACTATTAATGGTTGAATTAATATTGAGATTATATCCGCTATTCAATTACTAGAAAATTTTATGGGGGATTGCTGTTATATGCAATTTGTATTCTTTTCTTAGTTAAACCGTGGTTATCTCACCGGCATCTGGAGCATGTGCCTTATACCCATACTTTTCAACAATTTCTTCTGCAAATTTGGTGCATGATATGTTATCACCATGAACAGTCATTACTTGAGGGTCTCCTTTCACCTTGTCCAAAATCTCAAATAATTCTGTCCTACTATTATGTCCTGAAAAGTCAAATCTGTTTACTTCTGCCAAACATTTTATTGTTCTTCCATTATAAGTTACTTGTCTCTTATCGAGTAAAGATCTTCCTGGTGTTCCTTCTCCTTGATAGGAAACCAGAGCAATTCCATTGTATTGACTCTTGCATATTTCCTCTACATAAAAAACTGCTGTACCGCCAACTAACATACCAGCTGGAGAAATTATTACTCCGGGTTCTTTAACTACTCTTTTCCTTCTTTGCCAACTTGTTATTCTTTCAACATCTTCAATTGAACTCTTAAACATCTGAGGGTCTCTAAGATACTTTGGATATCTGAGCATGATATCATTGGTTTTTAATGCCATCCCATCCATAGCAATTTTGTATGGAAAATTATATGTTTTAAGTACACAAGCAATTTCTTGGGCTCTTTCCACAGAAAATGCGGGTATAAAGAATATACCATTCCTCTCGACCACTTCCTTTGCAAATTTTATCAATTCCCTTTCAGATTGTTCCCTGGGAACCTGTTCTGCTTGGGAATAAGTACTCTCAATTATTAACATATCAATTTCGCCTACATCAAGGTCGGCAGGTCTCAGAACCTTGGAACCTCGTGTATTCATATCGCCGGTGTAGAACAGTTTTTTTCCATCTGATTCAACTAAAACTGTTGCACCACCGATAACGTGTCCCGATTCATGAAAAGTAATGCTTGTATCCCTTATGGTGTGACTACTCTTGTAATCTAGATGTCTCGCATGATTTAACATGTTCACTAAATCATGATACTGAAAAGGTAGATAGAAGCCTGATATTTTTATCATATCTTGAATTAGCAACTCGGAGAGTTCAAATGTAGGCATTGTTGCTAAAGCTTCTAAATTTGAATCTGGTTCAAGAAAAAGGGATGGAGCGCATCCTGAATGATCCAGATGTGCATGGGTTATTACTACTGCATCAATATCCTTAGACTTCACTTGAATCGGGAAAAGAGGTTCCTTCTTCAAAAGAACTCCGTAATCTAGTAGAATATTTGTATTATTTGAATTAATCAAGAATGCGGATCTTCCAACTTCTCTGGCAGCTCCTAACGTTGTAACTTTCAATGAAAATTACTTAATTTATTTATCATATTAGTCTTTTTGCATTATTACGTAGTGAAAACAATATTCCACAACAGATACTCTTCATTACTAGTTTTAATGCTCTCTAAATATCCATATCCTGCGTCATCCAAAACATCCTCAAATTCATATGTGTGTATTTCTTTTTGGCCTTCATGTTTAAGACATTTTCTTAATGTTTCTTTTATGGTGTCTTTGTATTTTGGTTTAGAATAAACATACCATAAATTGTGCGCTCCCCTTAGTTCTTTTAGTAATTCAATAGTTCCATTTGATATTTTTGAATAATACTTGTTCGTTATTTCTATATTGATATCCTCCCAGGATGGAGTTATCCAGCTTGCGATTTTTTCAAACCCATGTCCTTCAAACTCTGCTGCAAGGCTCAAACCTTGATCCAAAGTTGTAATTATTACATCTGTACTTGCAGCAATTTTATCCCTGTAATCCACTCCAGGCTCCATCCATCCGACAAATATTAGATCATACTTTTTTTCTATTCCATTATATGCATCACCAATTTTTATAT
>JACDCB010000230.1 GCA_013694585.1 Candidatus Nitrosopumilus sp.
TATGAATAATTGTAATTATTATAATAAATTTAATAAAATTATGAAAAAGAAAGCCTTGGGCGGGAATTGAACCCGCGACCTTTGCCTTACCAAGGCAACGCTCTGGCCAGGCTGAGCTACCAAGGCATTTTATTAATAAAAAATATAAACATAATTTAACCATTTCCATTCAACATTATTTTCTCACAAGTGCACTAGAATTATAATCGCCGAGTTGATTTTCTAATAATATCTACACAATGGTGAATCATGTGTGAGTAATAAGTATTTAGTAGATGTCTCTACCTTAATTCTATTGTCGATTTACTACAACTTTTGAATAATATATTGGTAGCAAGAAGGATAGGAAATCACATGCGCACACTCTATTCGCAGTACGAGGCTTCAATAATAGTCATCTAGAGTGCCAACATTCAACATGGGTGATTGAAACTTGAAAAAAATATCTACCTTTTATTTAAGAGAATCTATAAAATATTACCAGATATTCACAAATCTCATAATCACGATAGAGAAAAAAGGTTAAAACATTTATTTCTAATTTGATACATCGTTCATTTCCAGGATTTTCTTCAAAGATCTATGCCTATTATAATCATCAAGCAGTATTTTGGCAAGGTGACGTGTTATATCAGTAACACTTATTATTCCGCTTATACGATTATCGGCCTCTAAAACAGGTAATCGCTTTATTTTATTTGAAAGCATGACTCTCGAAGCGGTATCAACTGAATCATAAGTCATAACAGTAATTAATGGAGAGGACATGATCTCTTCAACTAGAACTTTATCGGCATTATAATTCTCCAAACAAACCCGTTTGACCAAGTCGCTTTCAGTAATAATACCAATAGGTGTATTGTCCTTATCAATCACAATTAAGGATCCTATGCGATTTTTGGTTAGAATAGCAGCTACATCACGTGCAGTTTTATTGGAATATGCAGTAATTGTCCACGGTTCCCTAAAGGACATTATCTCACTTACGCTACTCATATTAATACAATAGCCTGTATCAACTTCGTATAAAAACTATCAACTCGTTAAATGATTGTACTTCTATTAGGCATGTTCACCTTAATGTAAGTTTAACATAAACAACATACTCACTTTTCAACAATAGTAGCGTCACAAAAATTATTAATCTAAATTCACAAGGGTTCTCTAGTGAATTTTTTAGAGCTAGCTGAAACCTTTGCAATAATGGAGAAAACTACTAGTAGGTTAGAACTTACTGATCATCTAGTATTAATATTAAAAAAAACACCTACAGACATACTCGATAAAATAGTTTATCTAATTCAGGGGAAACTAGGACCAGATTATGAATCGAGTGAACTGGGAATCGCTGAAAAACTGATAATCAAATCTCTGTCGCTCGTAAGTGGTCATTCACTGAACGAAATCCAAAATAAATATTCTGATATAGGAGATCTGGGAGAAGTCGCTTACAATATCTTGACGAACAAGATACAGACCACATTAATTCATCAGCTTCTTACTATCGAGAACGTATTTGAAACATTATTAAAGATTGCGAAAGTATCCGGGACAGGATCGTTAGACATTAAACTCAGGTTCATTGTGAGTTTATTGAACAATTCCTCCAATCTAGAAGCCAAATTCATAGTGAAACTGATTCTAGGAAATTTAAGGTTGGGCATAGCGGACTTTACTCTTCTTGATGCAATAGCTCTAACGTTCACAGGAGATAAAAAAAATAGGCGAATATTAGAAAGAGCCTATAATGTTTCTAGTGATTTAGGAAAGATTGCATTAATACTATCCAAAGGATCAATTGAGGATATTAGGTCAATTTCCATTTCCTTATTTATCCCCATTCGACCAATGCTCGCAGAAAGAGTGTCAAATCCTTCAGAGGCCCTGGAAAAAATCAATGGTGATGCATTGGCAGAATTCAAGATCGATGGCGAAAGAATTCAAATACACAAAAAAGGAAAAAGGGTAGAATTATTTACCAGAAGCTTGGAGAATGTAACTTCAAATTTTCCCGATATCATAAAGGCGTTTGATAATATTGAGACAAAGGATTTGATTGCGGAGGGTGAAGTTGTCGCAATTAATCCCGAGAACAATAAATATCTCCCATTCCAAAGTTTAATGCGAAGAAGAAGAAAGTACAATATTCAAGAAATTACTGCGGCTTATCCGGTAATATTTAACTTATTTGATTTGCTGTACTATGATGGCATTGACAAGACTCACTCAACCTTACTCGAACGCAGAAAGTTACTTGCAAATATATTCGGTACGCGAAAAAGTAGTGATAAAATCAAACTAATAGATCAAATCAAAGTTTCAAGAATTGAAGAAATAGAAGACTACACGGAGAAGGCGCTCAAGAATGGCTGCGAAGGAATCATGGTAAAGAACCCCAGTACTCAATATAGAGCTGGAGCCAGAGAATGGGCTTGGATGAAATTAAAGAAAGAGTATTCTGGAGAGGTTACGGATTCGGTTGATCTTGTAGTGGTAGGCGCGTTGCATGGGAAGGGAAGGAGGGTTGGAAAATACGGTGCGTTGTTGTTGGCTTCATATGACGCAGAGAAGGATCTCTTCTGTACTATATGTAAAGTAGGGACCGGATTTACTGATAATGTTCTCCTAGACATAACAGACAAACTTAACAAGCATATCATCAAACATAAACATCCTAGAGTGGAATCTGGAAATACAAAAATGGACACATGGTTTGAACCCAAAATAGTTCTAGAAATCATTTCCCCTGAAATAACTTTAAGTCCTGTTTATACTACTGCAATTAATAGAATAAAGCCCGGATATGGCCTAGCACTAAGATTTCCCAAATTTACTGGAAAAATTAGAGAAGATAAATCAGCCGAGGATGCTACAACAGTCAAGGAAATCTTTGAAATATACAAAGATCAACTGAAGTAGTGGTTGTAGTAGTTGTAGTTGAGTTATCTACACAAATTAATCTATCTAGAATTGATTAATTTATTTAAACAAATTTGATATAATTTTCTACGATCAGAGTACCAAGATTAAGTTGTTTTCGAGTTGAGATTCCTCTCGAGTCCTATAGCCAGTGTGAAATTAGTTTCACTCTTGTAGAACAAAAATATCTATGATTATTAAAAAAATCTTAAAAGCGCAACAGTATATTAGAGCTGATTGATTTCAATTAATCAGATCTATTGCGAAGATTGCAATTTGTTTATGGAAAAAA
>JACDCB010000042.1 GCA_013694585.1 Candidatus Nitrosopumilus sp.
GCTATATAAAGCAGGACTGATTTCAGATAAAAACCGATCTCTGATTTTAATATAATTTTCATTCGGTACCACTCGCAGCCAAAACTGCCAAATTCAATAATTAATTAAATTATGATTTAAATTCAAGCTGTAGAATTAAGAAAGTACTTTTAAAATCTATATTGAATTAGGAAATATGACTTATATTATAGATAAATCAGAAAATACTGTTTCCTTTCGGGCTAATTTTGATTTTCAACAGTCATTCATGGTTTGGTAACTATTATGATTTTAGCATGCTATGCTTGACATACGGAATCAATACTTGACTAATTAATTCTTAAAAGGTAGATTAAAATAAAGAATAGTGCAGCAAGTAAATTTGGCGTCGGATAAGAAAGATGATTATTATTCAAGAAAACTTCCTGAGAATGTACCCTCCTTACTTCTTTCGTCCTTCTATATAGGTGAAAAAAAATCCGTTTTCCTAAAATTTTATAATCCTGCTGACTCACAAATTTATTTTTGGAGCGAGTACTTTTTGGATAATACTAATTCAAAAAGACATCAGCCGTACTGTTTTGTTAAAAAAAAATTTGCAGCTGAGGCAAAGAGAATAGTAGATGAGGATCCAACCAAATTTAAAATTCAAGAGGTGAAAAAATTAGATGATATTGTGGATGAAGAAATAGAAATACTCAAAGTTTTGGCGCCTGACCCCCTTTCCATTGGAGGGACGGATAATAGTTTTAGGGAGAAAGTTACTTCTTGGGAAGCAGACATAAAGTATCATGAAAGCTATCTTTATGATTTAGGGTTAATTCCCGGGGCCTTTTATAAAAGAATCGGAAATAACATGATATTTCATGAGTATCCAATACCGAAAAAAGTAGATCAATATTTAGATAATCTGTTTACATCTAACAAATTCCAGAACAGTTTCAATAGTAATGAGTATGACAAGTTCTTGCTGAAATGGTCTCGTTTGCTAAATCAGCCCATACCTAACTTAAAGAGAATAGCTATAGACATTGAAGTTGATTCTGAGGAAGGTAGAATGCCAACGGCACGGGATCATGATCGAATAATTACGGCCGTTGGCTTGTCTGCTTCTGATGGGTTCAAAAGAGTGTATGTTCTCAAGAGGGAGGAGAATATAGATTCAACAACATTAGACCCAGGCATCGTACTATGTAACTCAGAAAAGGAGATGCTTTTGTTAGTTTTTGACATATTAAGAGAGTATCCGGTTGTATTAACATACAATGGTGATGATTTCGATATGCCTTACCTATATGCAAGATCTCAGGATCCTGCGATTGATCCTGCAGATGGAAAGCCAATTGATAAAGACAAGGTACCAATTCTTGTGAAAAGAGAATCATTTATGAAGAGAGGGATTCAAGCAGATCCAGTCACACTTAGGTCAGGAATTCATATTGATCTTTTTAGGACATTCCAGAATAAATCCATACAAAATTATGCCTTTAGTCATAAATACTCCGAATTCACTTTGAGAGCCATATGTGAAGCATTATTAGAGGACACAAAAATCGAATTTGAGGGCAGCATCAGCGATCTTTCGTTAGAAAAGCTTGCAGAATATTGTCTTAAAGATGCTGATCTAACTTACAGACTGAGCGCATTTAACGATAATTTGCTCATGAAATTAATAATAATTATTTCAAGAATCTCTAGAATGTCTATTGAAGATATTACAAGATTCGGAGTGAATCAGTGGATTCGTTCTTTAATGTTTTTTGAACATCGACAACAGAACATAATTATACCTAGAAGAGATGAGTTACTTCAAAAGGGATCTTCATCGACCACTGCTATCATTAAAGAGAAAAAATACCGTGGGGGATTAGTTGTTGAACCTGAGCTTGGAATTCACTTTAACGTAGTTGTAGTTGATTTTGCAAGTTTGTATCCTAGCATTATTAAGGTACAC
Source organism: Candidatus Nitrosopumilus sp. (assembly GCA_013694585.1). Taxonomy (GTDB): domain Archaea; phylum Thermoproteota; class Nitrososphaeria; order Nitrososphaerales; family Nitrososphaeraceae; genus Nitrosocosmicus. The sequence continues at coordinate 1,934 of JACDCB010000042.1, forward strand.
AATTTGTCATATGAAACGGTGAATTGTCCTCACAAGGAGTGCAAGGATGACCCACTTAATCATATCGAAGGAACAACCCATTGGATATGTAGGAAGAAAAGGGGCATGACATCTATTTTAATTGGAACGTTGCGTGATTTACGTGTAAATTATTATAAACACCTATCTAAAGATACTAGCCTTGGTAAAGATGATAAACAACTTTATGGTGTTGTGAGCCAAGCAATTAAGGTAATCTTAAATGCTACATATGGAGTCATGGGAGCCGAGATATTTCCCCTTTATTGCCTACCTGTTGCAGAGGCTACTGCCGCCATCGGGAGAACAACTACAACCAGAACAATCAACAAATGCAATGAGAATCATATCAAGGTAATATACGGGGATACGGACTCGCTATTTCTAAAAAACCCAAGCTCTGATGGCCTAAATACAATATCTAATTGGGCCAAATCTGAACTTGGAGTTGATTTAGAAATAGATAAGCGTTATCGTTATGTAGTATTTAGTGAACTAAAGAAAAATTATTTGGGTGTACTTGAAGACGGTACTGTTGATGTCAAGGGACTTACTGGAAAAAAATCTCATACCCCACTATTTATTAGAAACGCATTTTACGAGATATTAAATGTATTAAAGGATATCTTTACAGAAAAAGACTTTGCGAATGCTAAAACTAGGATAAAAAAAATAGTACATTCCCTTGCAGAAGACCTTGAGAAGAAAAATATTCCTTTATCAGATTTGAGTTTTAACGTGATGATAAATAAATCTCCAGAAAAATACGGGATCAAGTTTCAAGAAAATAAAAATCATCGCGCCATTTCTCTAGATGGGAAAGACAAAAGTATGGAAAGCATAAAGGGTATCCCTCAGCATATAAAGGCTGCAAAACAGCTTGTCGAATTAGGACGACAACTCAAAGCTGGGGACATTATTTCTTATATTAAAACAAGGACTATTGAAGGAGTAAAACCAGTTGAATTAGCTAATAAAATGGATATAGATACTGAGAAATATCTTGATACTATGGAATCTACCTTTGATCAAATTTTGTCATCGCTAAATTTGAATTTTAAATCTATAATTGGAAAACCTAGACAATCCAACCTTGATGAGTTGTTTTGGACTTGAATATCCTTCAAAATCATTCTTTTAACAAAATTGAATAAACATGGATAAATTCTCCTATTTAGAAAGCTTCTTTATACCTCCGGAAAGTACACTCGCAGGATGTACATTTTGTGATATTCCTATTCCTATTACTTTTGATGGCTCGAAAGTATGTATCATTGGAATCCCAATAGACATTACAACTACATTTGGAAAAACAACATCTTTTGGACCTGAAGCAATTCGAACCGCCTCAGCAAAGCAAGTTGAAACACTAGTTTATGAGACAAATACTGAGATTTATGAAAAAGCCTTGATTTATGATATGGGCGATGTAAATTTTGTGAAACCTAAAGAGGGCAAGATGAGCGAGACTAAAGAGATTAACCAATTTTGGTTGAACTTTGACAGCAAGCTGTCTTCGGTGTTGAGAATAATAACAGATTCAAAGAAAATACCTGTCATCCTAGGTGGTGAACACACAATTACATATTCCATTTATAAGGAGCTTTCAGAAAGCCATCCCCTATTAATCCATTTTGACGCTCATCGTGACATGAAATCGATTTACCAGGGTATACCGATGTGTCATACAACCCCTTTTTATCATCTGATTAGGGAGGGTTATCTTAGAGGGAGCGATTTAGTTCAAATCGGTATAAGGCAAGGAGATAGGGAAGAAAATAAATTCGCAATAGACAACGGTGTCAACACTTTTGACGCATGGGATTGCAACCGTTCCCTGGGGAAGATATTACAGTGGTTAAAATCACACACTTACAAACGGGATATTTATATATCATTTGATATCGATGTTTACGATATATCATATTTACCGTGCACCGGAACACCGGAGCCATTTGGATTGGATCCTTTTCAAATATTAGAGCTGATTAGCAGTATTAGCGACACAGCAAGATTGGTTGGACTTGACTTTGTTGAAACAGGACTAAAGAACAATGATTATAGGGAAGGAACGTTGGCTACCCAAACTCTACTAAGGATCTTATCTAGACCATACATGTCCAATCTTTGAATGCTGCTAATCTACCTAATTGCCAAATCCTAAGAAGCAATTCTTGGTCTCTTTGAGAGGTATTCAGGCAAATTGATGGGAAGGTTTGGCTTGCCTTTCATTGGTTCTTTAATCATATCTATCAATTCATCTATTTTTGTAGAATAATTTACTTTTTTTAACCTATCTCGGACTGAAATAGAATTAGTAGCAACTTCTTTTTCACCGATTATTAGCGTATAATGAATCCATTCAGTTTCTGCATCTCTAATCTTTTTAGAAAGAGTATCTTCCCTATCATCAATGTCAGCGCGAATAGAATTAATTTTCAGAAGCTCTAATAGTTCAACACAACTAGGGATAAAGTCGTCTCTCACAGGAATTATTCTTACTTGGGTATTCATTAGCCAAATTGGTAAATACGGTGTTTTACCTTCTTTCATCATCTTGGCAGATTTTTCAAGCAATGCAAAAATGACGCGCTCAATCGCTCCGCAAGGTGAATTATGGAGAATTATGGGATTTTTTTTATTGCCTAACTCATCGATAAACGTAATTCCGTATCTTTCTCCGTTTTCAATATCAATTTGATCTGTAGCCAGTGCGGAGGCTTTACCCGAGTTATCTAGAAAATTAAACTCCCATTTTAGGACAAAATAAAAAAATCTATCATCCCACATTTCTACGAGGACAGGTTTACCAATTTTAGTAACCAAATGCTGAATAAACTCTTTGCTATTGATATAAAATTCATTAGTAAATCTTATAGCCATCTCCAAATCATTGTCAATGGAGATTCCAATTTCTTCCATTACAGAAATTGATAAATCAAGTCGTTTCAAAAATTCAATTTTTGCTTGCTCCATATCTTGACAAAATGCATGACAATCAGGCATACTAAATGCACGCAACCGCCTTAGTCCAACTAGCTCACCACTTTTTTCTCTCCTGAAACTATATCTGGTTAATTCGTATAATTTGAGCGGCAAATTCTTATATGAAATTTGAAAGTCTTTGGCCATTAGGAACTGGCCAAAACAGGCGGCAAATCTCAAAAACAAATCTTTCTGATCTGATTTAATATTGTATTGCCTTGCAGGAAACCGATTGAAGTAGCTCTCCATCGACGAATGGTGCGAATCATACATAATGGGTGTTTCTACCTCCAATCCGCCGTATTGTGAAACTTTCTTGGTCACGAACTGTTCTAGCAACGATTTTAACAACCTACCTTTTGGATAAAATCTCATGTTTCCAGAATCAGACGCGGGCTCATAATCGGCTATACCTAACTTTCGCATTAACTTTACATGAGGTGGCTGGTCTTCCACGGTTCTTTTTCGAAGTATTTCATATTTGAACAGATTCTCCAAGTTAATTTCTAATTTTTTGAATTTATAATCATTGTAAGGCATCAATGACCCATCTACATCTAGTACATACCACTTTGATTTCAGATCCTTCTCGGCCGTTAATGCATTGGAAAATGATCCTTCGCTTTCATTTGTGTCTGGTTTTGGAGGAGCTATTTCAACCATTGTTCCTGCCTGTCTGTCAGGGTTTTTCTTAACAAGAAATCGCGAATTTTCAGACAATGGATGCCCTTTTACTTTGATTCCTAGTTCTTTTGTCCATCCAAACGGAGCTCTTTTAACCACAATGGTATCTGAACTTTCTCTTAAGGTATTTTCTAGCTGGACCAATAATTTATACGCGCTTTTTGGATGCTCTAAATTCGAACTGAGATGTGCATATGGATAAATTAGAACAGAGTTACATTTAATTTTCTTGAGATATTCTGAAGTTTCCTTTATAAAGTCTTCAATTAGGGTTTCATCATCTCCCTTCTCAATCGAAGTTAATATGACGACGGTATCTTCGATTCGTTCTTTTTCATTCTTCAATAAAGGTTCCGCATCATCTATTTCCTTTTTGACAGGTAAATATTCTACAAAATCTACATGTAACTGCAATATTCGCATATTTACTAATTGAAATATCTAGTTTGATATATTCCATACCTATTCGATAACGAATGAAATGTTTTTTTCTCAGAATTGATGCTGATAAAATGTGGGAATAGTGGATTTCACAGTGGCCTGTTCGTATGATGATTCTCAGGAATACTGTACATACGATAATCCGATTTCTGATTCTAATAATCATTTAGGTTACTCACTAATGTATGTCGTCTCCAAAGTATCGGAATTATCCAATGCTAAGAGCTTCACCAATATCGAAGATCTGATAGAAAGAGTAATTTCTCACGAAACAATTCATGTAGTTATCTTAGAATTGGAGGGAAAAGATTCATCTGATAAATTAGATGATCTTGAAATGTCTATTACTTTTGGAGCAGGAAGGACGCATATAATTAGAATGAATTTCTTAGGATATGCAAGTGATAATACAGGTCTGGTGACTGCTACTCTGTAAAATCTGTAATTTTGTAATTCTTATGCTGTTGGATTGTCTTTATAATCTCCTTTTTAACGTTAATTTTTTGATTTATAGATGACAGTTCTTTCATAAATGCTACTTCGTCCTCCAAAAGATACTGTCCATTTTTGAATATCTGATTATAGATCAACTTTTGATGTATCGATTGTAGCCTCCTTAAATTATTATATAATCTAGTCACATTGATCTTGCAGTCTGTTTTTTCCAACGTCTTGATGAGATTTAGTTTGTTCACGTTTAACAGACTATCTGAATAAACTCGATTGTGTCTATTTATGACTGCAAATTCATCAGTTTCACCAAAATATCCTATCAAAGTTGAAGGTAATACTTTTGCTAACCCGTTTTTCATTATTTTTGCAGAATGTTTACTGTCTAAAATTACTATTGAACGACCAAATGAGAGGATTGCTTCAATTACCTGATTAGCCAACCTATCATCAAGTTTGTCCTTATCTGATTTAATTTCGATAGGATATATTGTAATTTTCTGAATGTTCATTTTGTAACTTTCGGATATTGTATTTAGTAACATTGATCTGACAAAAATATTCTTTAGATCATCATCCATCTCAATTGTACTATTTCTAATATCCTCTACTTTGAGGTTTTTTGTTTTGCATGCCGCCAATATGAAATCAAATTTTCTATTTAGTGCTTCATTTTTGATTTCAATATAATTTTCGTTATGGTTGGAAATATTTCCAAAAAAGTCGTTTTTCGGATTTAGGTTAAGAAAATCCAAGAATCTATCTTTTAGTTGGGTCTCATTCATATTATCGAGTTACAATTCAAAACAAAATTCTCAATTCGGGAACTTGCAAACTGTCTTTAATCCTTTTACAAAAATGTCTAATTCTGACATCATCTTACTTTTATCGTGCTCATTCTTTGTAATTATATTAATCAAAGAACTTCCAACAATAATGCCATCTGCTCCGGACTCTATCATTCTCCTTCCGTCTTTAGTGGTGCTGATCCCAAAGCCGACAGCCAAATGTTTTCCATATGAGGAAACAATTGCTTTTGAACGGGAAATAGATTCGAAGGTATATCTTTCAAATTTATTTCTCGATCCGGTGATTCCAAAAACTGATACCATATAAACAAAACCGGTAGATAAGGCGGCTATCTTCTCTAATCTTTCGGTGCTTGTATTGGGAGAAGTCAGAAAAACAGTTGCAAGGTCTAATTTGCTCGTTTCTTTTAAATAATCATCAGCTTCTTCAAAATTTAAATCTGGTACTATGAAACCGTCTATATCACAATTTTTAGATTGAATTAAGAATTTATCTAACCCATTAGAATAAAGTATATTTGAATATGTCATCAATAGCAACGGAGTTTCTTTGTGTCTTTCCCTAACTGACTTCACCAAATTTAAACAGTCTTTTGGAGCAATCCCACAATTGAGAGTTCTCGTGAATGCTTCTTGGATTATTGGACCATCTGCCATCGGATCAGAAAATGGAACTCCAATTTCAATAATATCTACTCCAGAAAGTATCAATTGTTCAATTATCTCTCTAGAAAGTTCCAATGTAGGATAACCTCCTACAACATATCCAATCAATGCCTTTTCATTCCTTTGCACTAGATTATTAAAAGTGCGGGTAACGTTATTCTCCATCTTTAACTATTCCCATTTCCTTTTGTCGTCTTGTTCTTTTCAATGCCTACCTTTGATCCAGCAAGATATTCTCTTACTATTGTCAGATCTTTGTCACCTCTACCGGATACGGTTACTACAATAGTTTCGTCCTTTTTAAAATTATTAGCGTTTTTCATAATGTACGCAATAGCGTGCGCCGATTCCAATGCAGGTATTATTCCTTCGAGTTTTGATAATAGTATAAATGCTCTAACCGCTTCTTTATCGGTTACGTGAGGATAGGCGGCTCTATCCGTATCTTTTAAATTTGCATGCTCAGGTCCAATTCCAGGGTAATCTAGACCAGCGGAAATGCTATGTGCCTCGCTTATTTGTCCATTTTCATCCTGTAAAAAATAACTTTTCATTCCATGAAATATACCCATTCTCCCCTTTGACAATGTAGCCGCATGGAACCCAGTTCGTATTCCTTCTCCTCCAGCTTCTACTCCTATCAGTTTGACTTTCTTGTCATTAATAAAGGGATAAAATGACCCAATAGCGTTACTCCCACCGCCAACACATGCTATTACTGCATCAGGTAAATTTCCACTTAATTTATGTATTTGTTCCTTTATTTCCCTACCTATCACACTTTGGAAATCCCTTACCATTGTAGGGAATGGATGAGGTCCCATAACAGAACCAATCAAATAATGTGTATCTTGAACATTCGCAATCCAATCTCTTAGTGCTTCATTTATAGCATCCTTTAGTGTTTTTGACCCCGAATGTACAGAATGGACTTTGGAATTCAATAAATTCATCCTAAATACATTGAGTTGTTGTCTTTCTACATCCTTTGCACCCATGTAAATTTCTGATTCGAGCTCAAAAACTGCCGATGCAATTGAAGTAGCCACACCGTGTTGACCTGCGCCAGTTTCGGCAATAATTCTAGTCTTGCCCATTTTTTTAGCTATTAAAGCCTGTCCCAAAGTATTGTTTATCTTATGAGCTCCGCTATGCAACAGATCTTCTCTCTTTAAGTAAATTTTTGGGCCGCCAAGATGTCTCGTTAAGTTATTAGCATAATAAAGTGGAGTTGACCTGCCTGCAAAGTCTTTTAGTAATCCACGTAGCTCGAGTTGAAAAGACTTGTCTACTTTCAATCTTTGATACCATTTATCCAAATCTTCTAAGGCTGGAATCAATGTCTCTGGAACATATCTTCCTCCATACGTTCCAAACTTTCCTAAATCAGTGTTATTTTTCAAATATGTAGAAATGAAAGTAGGTAGTTGCTACATAATACTTTATCGATTCAAGCTAACTCTCTACTAATTCTTTTATTTTTTGGCCCATTTCTTTCGAGTTCTCCATTATAGTTGTTCCAATTAAAAATGCATCAGCTCCTGCACTCTTCAGCTTGATAATATCATCTGGTCCCCTTATACCGCTTTCCGAAATCACAGTGTTATTACCCTTGGAATTCTCAGATAGAATCCGAACTGTCGTATCTAAATTTACTTCTAGTGTACCCAAGTTCCGATTATTTATACCAATGAGGTTAAAGGGTCTAGTTGTTTTATTGTTAATCTTAACTGCGTCATCAAACTCGATCTCATCATGGGTTTCTAAGATTACCTCTAGTCCGATTTTCTTTGCATATTCTGCCAATGTCTCTAGGCCTCCTTCGGACATGTCGCTATCAAAGACGGTTTTTATCAACAATATGCAATCGGCACCGGCTTTTTTTGCAGCCTTGATTTGAATGTCGCTTACCACGATATCTTTCATCAGAATGGGTACGGTAACATACTTTCTTGCTCTCAAAATATTACCAATTGATCCATTAAACAAATATGGTTGAGCTAGAATCGATATGCCGATGGCGCCAGCCTTTTCCATTGTCATAGCGATTTCCTCGACATTCTTCCTTTTACTGTCTACTAATGTTCCTCTTGATGGAGATGCAAACTTTATCTCGGTTAAGAGCGGATTCTGTTTACAATGAAGAATGCTATTTCGCATGCTTAAATATGTATGATTGCTGTAATCGTGGTCTCCACTAGTTTCATACATCCCGTCATCAATAGCTTTAAAAGAATTCTTTACAAGTGTTGGTAGCATAGATTTCGTCGCTGGAAATCTTAGATTATTTTTTATCATATTGGTTGAACAAATTAGTATTACAGATTTAATTTGGCAACCGTCTAACTGTAAAAGTTGATATATCTATCTTTGATTCTAGTCTCTTTTTGATTTTTCATCACATTAATCAAAATATCGATGCAGGTATTTTCGGTAATTTCACCAAAGGCAACTTGAGTAGAGAGGTTTATCAGATCAAGGTGACTATCGATAAAGGCACTCATACTTGATAATGTTTCAGATTTTTCTATCATTTTTCTTAATCTTAAACTGTGATAGTTTATGTGAATTTCGTTTGCCTCATCATAGTCTACCCCATATATATCTGAAATTTTTAAGTTGAGGTTTTTTTCATTCTCCTTGTTTATATCCTCATGCAAAGCATCTAGGGCATTCTTTCCTTTAGATGGCTCCCTGTTATCAATATCAATTTTGTCATTATCTTTGCCAAAGATATTGTCACTATTTTCATAAGAATTCATTATGATATACTTATTTTACGTGGAATACCATAATAAAACTTTTCATTATAGTAACATTATCTCCACCTAAAATAATAATAAACACTTAATTATAATTGATTCAATCTACATTTTCTATAAAGCAATTATGACCAATTCTCCAAAATTTATATTTGTAACTGGGGGAGTAATGTCTGGCTTAGGGAAAGGAATTGTAGCTTCATCTATCGCCAAATTATTACAACTTTGCAGGTTGAAAGTAACTTGCATAAAAATAGACCCTTATCTAAATTATGATGCAGGAACCATGAATCCTCTCACTCACGGTGAGGTGTTCGTTACTGATGATGGTGGTGAATGTGACATGGATATAGGAAACTACGAGCGATTTCTTAATATCAGTTTAAAATCAAGCCATAATTTGACAGCGGGGCGAATTTTTTCAAATGTGATAGAACTAGAAAGGCAAGGGAAATATCTAGGACAATGCGTACAAATAATACCGCACATAACGGATGAAATAAAAAAACAGTTGAGAAAGATATCCTCAGAAGAGAATCTGGATATCTTGGTAGTGGAATGCGGCGGAACAGTCGGAGATATTGAAAGCTTACCTTTTTTGGAAGCCTTAAGACAGATGGAGTTAGAAGATGGGTATACGAATACTTTCTTTGTTCATGTTACCCTGGCGCCTGTTCTAGATGCGGTAGGGGAGCAAAAAACAAAGCCCACTCAACATAGCGTACAGGAATTGCGTAGGATAGGTATTCAACCAGACCTATTGGCAGTGAGATGTAAAACTCCGTTAACGAAAGAAACAATCAGAAAAATTTCACTGTTTGCTAGTATTCCGACAGATTGCGTAATGTCTAGCCATGACGCACCTTCAATTTATTCTGTTCCCGAAATTTTATTTGATCAGGGGATTACAACAGTAATTTCAAAGAGTTTGAATTTGAACCTGACCCCGAGAATTTTGAAATGGAATAAGATTGCTAACTCCTTCCTAAAATTCAACAGTAGTGTGAAAATAGGGATAATTGGAAAATACGTAGATTTGAAAGATAGCTATGTAAGTGTATCTCAGGCGTTACTACATGCTGGTGCTAAGTTCGGCAAGGAAATAGTTATTGATTGGATAGATTCGGAAAGATTTGAATTTCTCGGATCTAATAAAACTAATGCAAAGACTAATTCAAAGATTTTTGAATGTTTAAGGGAATATGATGGTATTTTAGTTCCAGGCGGATTCGGAAGTAGGGGTAGCGAAGGTATAATCAGTTCGTGCAATTTCGCAAGGGTAAATAACGTTCCTTTTTTAGGGATTTGTTTTGGCTTTCAGCTTGCAATCGTAGAATTTGCGAGAAATGTTTGTAAGCTAACGGGGGCCAATTCAACAGAAATAAATTCTGAGACCAACAATCCGGTAGTGCTTTATATGCCAGAACAAAAACAAATCAAGGCAATGGGAGGCACGATGAGATTAGGCCTTCACAATATCCAGATTAAATCTGGTTCTTTTGCTTCGAAAATATATCGTAAAAATATTGTTCAAAAACGTCATAGGCATAGGTATGAATTTAATCAAGAATATAGAGATCTCATTGAAGGAAACGGCATGAAAATTACGGGGTCGTCAGATGAGGGAAAAAGGATTGAAATTCTAGAAATACCCAATCACAAGTTTTATTTGGGCATTCAGTATCATGGTGAATTTCACAGCCGACCAGGATTTCCAGAACCAGCATTTGAAAATTTCATAAAGGCAACTCTTGAAGGTAAGAATTTAACTAAAAGCCTTTCTTAAATTCTATATCTTTAATTCATAAATTTTTTGTCTAGCATCTCTGAGGGAAATTTTCTTTTTTACGTAGCCACGGTTTAATAGGTGAGATAGCGATAACCTAATGGTTCTCTCTGGTAACATTGTCTTATTAATTAAGTCCTTTTGGGTCATGGCACCTTCATATTCTAATGTTTTGAGAATTAGTTTAGCACTGGGTGGCATACGTAAAAGATCTTCAGCGTACTTGACTTTTTTTTCTATTATTCTGGTGGCTGAATAATTGTTATTTAGCGTTACTAACCTAGCAGGAAATTCATGTTTGTTACATTGCAATTTATCTGTAATCTTAACCCGGGATGTTCCGTCCAATATTACCTCACAATGGTGACTTGATGTTATATCAACTATTTCTACAAGACTTTCATCAGATACAATGAGGGGGCGTCTAGTATTGTCCAATGAGTTGACTGAAACTACTACAACAACGTGTGAATTTTGGAGAACAATAGGACCGCCAGCTGACATCGCATACGCAGTGGAACCAATAGGCGTAGCTATAATTACTCCATCACTGTTATCGTGCCAAATATCTTTATTGTTTATCCTGAGAAAATGTTCCATTAGGATAGCACTCTTGTTCGAAAAAATTGCTACGTCATTGAGAACCGGTTCTATTTCTTTGCCATCTACCTTAACAGCTAATCTTTCTTCTTCCCTTATTTCGTAGTTACCGGACTTCAGCGATTCTTTTATTAGATCAATGCCTTTGACATCAATTTGGGCCAGAAATCCTGTAGAGTTCGATTCATAAAGGCCCAAAACAGGAGCCGACTGCACCGATGTTTTATGAAAATAATTAAGAATGCCTCTGTCGCCACCAGGTACTAATACCATGTCAACATCCTTAGCAACTTCTTGGTTTGAACTATTCATAATTTGTGTCTGTATGTGTGATTCTTCTAGTGTTTTTACCACTTGGGTTAATATCGTTGAATCTTTACCGGTAAATCCTGACAAAGCAATTCGCATTATAATGAATTCTTGTTTAATTAAGGTAATTTAATAAAGTTTGTTTTTATTTACTTTTTTTTCATTTAATCAACTACCTTAAACTTGATGGTATTGTAGAAATAGGATGCAAACCTCTCGATTGAATTAATCCTCTGTGGAACTTTTTGAATGCCTCTCTTTTTTGATTCCAGTGAAGAAATTACCGATCCAGCTCCAAAACATATAGCCCAAAGCGGGTCCCGTTCTTTTAAATAAGCGCAGATGAATCCAGTTGCTAGAATATCACCCAGGCCCGTATGATCAGGGCTGTCGATTTTTTTAAACTTTATCGTATAAACAATATTCTTATGCAAAAAAATAATGGTATTACTACCAGTCGATATTACAAATTCGAGATTAAACTTATTTCTTATCTTTATCATTCCTTCAACTGAAGTAGTCCCTCCAGTAAGAGCGGATAATTCCTCTTCATCAGCTTTTATAGCAGTCACTCCTTTGAGATCCAGATCAATACTCTTTCTGTTTAAGATTAGCCCATCATTGTTTTTATAACGGAGAAATCCTTGGGGATCAATCATTATGAATCTATCCCCGTAATTATCCACTACACTTCGGAGTGTGTTTTGAGAAATTTCTTCAAATATTGGACTCAATAAAACCGCGTCGCTATCAACAAAATCATTCACATTAATCTCAGAACAAGACGACAAAAGGAAAAGCTGGCGTCCCCCATTCTTGTTCAAAATTAACCTAAATTTGGTGGTAGGACTCGTCTTGTCAACTTGGTTATCAGTTAAAAAAATGTTACAATCTTTCAACATGTGTACTTTTCCAGCCATATCGTTCCCAACTCTAGTTGCAGCAAAAGTGGTTAAGTTGAATGTTTTTGCTAATAGGGATCCGTAGCAAACCGGCCCTCCCAGGCTTTCTGTCTTTTCACCCTCTAGATCTACTATCTCATCTAGGGCTATATGTGAGGCAATACAAATTTTCATGAACTTTATCTTTCATTTTTCAAAAATTTTAAAGCAACATAATAAGGTTATCATAAGATTTAAAGGATAGGAATAGTTTCAAAAATAATGGATGCCTAAGAAAAGAACCAGTAGGGGAAGAAATAAAGGTAGTAAGGGAAGTTCAGGAACCGTACATTGTAGTCAATGTGGTGCAATGGTGCCCAGAGATAAAGCAAAGAAAATCACAGGAAGGATCACCCTTGTTGAGCCTCAACTAGCAAAAGAATTGAAAGCACAAGGTGCTTATATTGCCCCTTCAACAGATGTCAAATTTTATTGTGTTTCCTGCGCGGTACACAGAGGTATAGTAAAAGTAAGATCGGAAAGCGATAGACGAAACTCAGGAAAATTAGGATAGAAAATTTTTAATAGGCTAAAGTCATAGATTGGTAAACACTTTCATTACGGATATTTACCAATAGGCAAAATACAATGCTAGGGAAATATTATTTGATTTTTTAGTTTAAAAAAATTTGTGTTTTTATTGGTTATTTTCAGGATTTTTATTCGTTTTAGTAGTTGGCTTTGTAGTATTGCTATTGTTATTGCTAGTATCGGTATTGCTAGAGGTGTTGGATGCAGCGTTACTTTTGGTAAATTTTTTATAAATCTCATCCTCACCCTCTTGCTCAAAGACAATTTGGGATACATTTCTTCCCGTTTCGTTTGGATCAGTCTTATCCAAAAATTCAGCTTTACTAACTGGCTCTGTGGCTGATGATGGCGTAGGAGGGGCTGTTGTGGTTGAGGTTGATTTGGATGTTTCATCTGTAGTTGTCATTTTCTTACTATCTGGCTTTTCCAAATAATCATTAACATTTTTAGTGAGTTTTGATAATGATGTTGGTGGCTCATTAAGCCTTGAGGTCATAGTACCAGATGAGACCTCGTATTCATGGTTTCTACTGCACATGTCTCTGAATGTTTGGATTGAGAAAAGAGGGGTCCCAAACTTTGCGGAGACCACTTTTAATCTCTCAAGTACAGTGATCGCCGATAAGATTGAAATTATCCACAAGGCTACAGAAATGTTTTCTTGGAATGGTATAAAACCAAGAATAACAATGATGAGTATTCTTTCCGCCCTCTCTGCTATGCCTTTTCCTTTAAGGTCTACACCTAGCCCTTCGCCGCGAGCTCTCGTATAACTAACTAACATTGAAAGTGAAAGTGCAACTAAAACGAGTACTGGGTTTGTAAAATTGCCTATAAGGATACCAACAAATACGATAATTTCTGACACCTTGTCCACAACTGAATCAAGATATCCACCCAATGCCGAGGTTCTCTTTGTTACTCGGGCCACTGCTCCATCTACGATATCAAAGAAGCCTGCCAAAATAAGGAATAAACTACCTAAGAATGTAGCAGTATACCAGTCCACTCCAATCGCAGGTGAATGTAAAGAAAACATAATAGCTGATATTATTGTAAGAACTAAACCTATCCATGTCCAGAAGCTCGGTCCAAAACCTAAACTTGCGAATCCTCTTCCGACCTTATCCAATATAGGATCAAATCTATTTCTTAAGTTGTTAAGCACGTATTAATTTGACCCGTCTCGTAGTATATAACCTTTTACTATTTCATAATTCGGTGTACATTCTACTCAGTTAATTCCTAATAATTCCAGAATTTAAATAATATAATATTATTGTGAAATTTATTTCGTGCTGATTGTATCTTAATTCTTTAATAATTTATAATTTGACTATCACTATATTTGTCCAACGAAATTAAGTCTAAAAATTTATCATTTACGCACAACAAAGTAGTTATTATAGGACTAGGCCAGCTTGGTCTTCCAGTTGCAAAGTATGTTAAAGAGCATGGTTTTGATACTTATGGATATGATATAAATCAAAAAACCATGCAATCAGCTGAATCCAATTATGGAATAAAACAAGCAACAAACTTTGGTGATTTTGACGTATTAATTATCTGTGTATCTACACA
>JACDCB010000043.1 GCA_013694585.1 Candidatus Nitrosopumilus sp.
GCCTTTATGAAAGCACCAAATTAAAGGATCTTTTTACAGCAATTTGAAAACAATATTACCTTGTAAAACAGAAATATCCTCTTTGTCTCTGCAACATAGCATTTACTATGCCTATTTGATGTTTAGCTGAATTAGTGTCTAAAACATTCTATCGCAAGAATTGCCGATGGAAATTAGAAAAAGACTATTCTTGAGTAGAGTGCGTATTCTTATTCTTCTAAAAAAATTAATATCAAAGTCTCTCCATATACATATGAGCTCAAATAGTTCAAATACAGTTGATAATAAAAAACTTGAAGAATTTGTAATTAAAGCAATCGGCGATTTAGGTAGCAGTTTAGGGTCTATGATGCTAATACTAGGTGACAGGCTTGGACTCTATAAGGCACTGAGTCAATTTGGACCCATGACATCAGAGCAGTTAGCTCATAATACGAATACAGCAGAACGCTATATCAGAGAATGGCTTGCAAGTCAGGCAGCAGCAGGATATCTAACTTACAACCCTGGAGATAAAAAATTTAATTTGTCAGCAGAGAACGCAATGGTTTTGGCAGACGAAAACAGTCCGGCATATCTTCTTGGCGGTTACCAAATTTTGAGATCCATATTTAAAGATGAAGATAAATTTGTAAAAATTTTTCAAACCGGAGAAGGATTGAGGTGGGGAGACCACCACCACGATCTTTACGAAGGGACCGCAAAATTTTTCAGGCCGAATTATACAAGTAACCTAGTTCAATCTCGGATCCCATCTCTTGAAGGAATTGAACAAATCCTAAAAAAAGGGGGGAAAGTTGCAGACATAGGTTGCGGATATGGCATTTCAACGACTATTATGGCACGAGAATATCCCAATTCTTATTTTTTTGTTTTGACAACCACCTACCCTCAATTAAGGCTGCAACTGCAAATGCCAAAAAAGAAAATGTAGATAAAAATGCAAAATTTTCTCAAGTTTCTGCTAATGAATCCACAGGTAATGACTATGACTTGGTTACTTTTTTTGACTGTCTCCATGACATGGGAGACCCACTAGGTGCGTTGAGATTTGCTAAACAATCCTTAAAAAGTAACTGCTCATGTATGATTGTAGAACCAATGGCCAATGATAAAATAGAAGATAACCTGAACATGGTAGGAAGGATTTATTATTCAGCCTCTTCCAAAGTTTGTGTCCCAAATTCCCTTGCAGATAAAGGAATTGCACTTGGCGCACAGGCAGGTGAGCAAAGGATCAGGAATTTGGCTCTAGAGGCAGGGTTTACAAAATTTAGACGTACTACTCAAACCCCTTTTAATATCGTTTATGAAGCAAAATAGGTATGGAATCAAACCGCGTCGAATTTGATTCAGTGGTTGTTTATCTTCAAATTTGTTGCTATCATATAGTAAAAAGATTGCCTATGTATCAAGAAAATCCTAGTAACATCACATAGCAACAAATCTCCAGTGAAGTCAACCGTGCGAACAACACCACAGCGACGTAATTATTCAATCATAGACTTAAAATTTTCATATACAATCTTTGAAATGTTTTTTAATTCCGACCCGTTTTTATCGAAATCATCAACAAATCTGTCTCCACTTATTTTTTCATTTTTCAGCTCTTTGTGATACTCACGAATCCAATTTTGAATCATATTCTTAGTTACCTCCAAATGAAACTGCATTCCAATAGCATTTTTGAATCTAAATGCTTGTATATACAGGTCCGATTCGGACAAGATTTCGGCGTCACTAGGTAAAGTAAACGTATCACCATGCCAATGGAACACCCGGATTTTATTCCCAAGTATTTTATCAAAGATGCTCGATTGGCCTTTACTAGTTATATGTACTTCGCCCCATCCGATTTCTTTTTTTGGCCCTTGGTAGACTTTTCCTCCGCAGCTTGACGCAATCAGTTGTGAGCCAAGGCAAATGCCAAACATTGGGACCCCAAGATTGAAAGAAGATTGAATTAATTTTTTCTCTTCAAGCAGATAATCAAAATTATCATTAACAGACATCGGACCGCCAAGAATAAAAACAGCATCGTAATCTGTTAAGTTTTGGGATTTGATTATCTTTGAAGTGGCAAGGATTTCTTTGACCTTAAATCCGTCTGATAACAGATAACTTTTAATGTTGCCCAATGTCTCAATCGAAATATTCTCAATACAAAGAATTTGGTTAGTACGACCCAAATCTAATAGATCGTATTCTATACCTGTTTAAAAACATTATATAACCAATAGTTCAACTCCTCATAACTAGACGAGATGGATTTTAAAGAGATTCTTTTGCTAACATACAGCTCCATTAAGGAGAGAAAAACAAGGAATGCTTTAACGATCCTAATGATCATAATGGGTTGCGGATTATTAGTTTCTCTTAATAGCCTTTCTCAAGGTTTGATATTCTTTGTAGAACAAAATTTTAAGAAAATTCTTCCTAACCAAATAGTTATATCGAATACAGATAAAATACAGGAATCAAGCATAGAGGGAATACGGAACAAACTACAAGTGCTTTTCGACCAGAATATGACTTTGGTGGAGGAAAATATCCCCTTTGATAATAAAACCATCCAATACTTAAAGGACATACCCGGCGTTCAACTGATAAATCCAGCTTATCAAGGTGTAGTAATGTTAAAAAATCAAAATTATTCCCAAGTAACGAATGTATTGGCTGCAGATATTAATAACTTGACTGATATCATCCCTGATTTAGACGTAGGGTTGGATGGTTTAAATTTAACATCTCAGAACTACGTCATCATCCCTCAGAAAATAGGCGAAAAAATTTTCCTGAATTCTTCAAAGATAACCATCAACAACTCACTGAATAATGAATACAACGATCAATTTAAAGATAGTAAGACGGTAACAATAAATAACTTAAAGGAACTTACAAGTGTCAAATCAAATCCCTCTATTAATAACACTTTTGCAGTCCTAAGAATCATTAATTCTACTGGAAATCCGATCATAGACAATTCTATTTTCATAGACGTAAAGAAAGGAAAAGAAATTCTGGAAAAATCAGATGATTATGATTTGTTATTTTTAACATATGACGATATAAACGAAGTAGAAAGTATAGTAAAAGATGTCCAAAAGTATTTTAACAATCAAGTAACTATACTCAATTCCTTCGAAATTGTCAAAAGTTTAACTAAATTCATAATTGGAATTAGTACATTTATTTCGAGTATTGCAATATTTTCTCTGATAGTAGGGTCCATTGGAATAATTATTACAATCTATACATCAGTAGTTGAAAGAACTAGGGAAATCGGAATAATCAAGGCATTAGGTGGAACAAATCGTGTCATACTTGGAATGTTTTTAACGGAATCTGTATTTTTGGGGATAATTGGAGCAATCGGAGGAATTGTATTTGGATTTTTAGGTTCACACGTCCTTCTAAGTGGCTTCCTTTATTTTCTTAATCTACCTTTAAATATTTATCCGGTTTTTAATATCGTAGAAATATCAAAAATTGGCATTGTCGTTATTATCCTGAGCATTTTTTCTGGTCTGTATCCGGCCTACAAAGGCTCTAAAATTTCTCCAGTTAATGCATTGTCTAAATATTCTTAAGATAGAAAAATGCAAAATATTATCTATCCGTTAGAACATATAGAATTAGATAAATTTGTTGAAGAGATTTTTATTTGATACGGGTAAAGCCTATTATATATTTATGAGGTAGTCAATCTTGGGCAATTTTCAAATATCAAACAATTTAGTTCCCAGCGGAGATCAGCCAACGGCAATTAAAGGATTAATAGATGGAATAGAAAAAAATAAGAAAAGGCAGATACTCCTTGGAGTTACTGGTAGTGGTAAAACTTTTACAGTTGCCAATGTAATATCTAAATACAATAAAAACACTTTGGTTATATCACATAACAAAACATTATCGGCCCAACTGTATGCAGAATTTAAAGAATTTTTTCCAAATAATAATGTAGGTTATTTTGTGAGCTTTTACGACTATTACCAACCCGAAAGTTATTTGCCTCAAACTGATACTTATATCGAAAAGGATACCGAAATTAATGAAAAAATCGAACAAATGCGGCTTGAATCTACGTCAATGTTATTGTCAGGTGAACCAACAATAATCATCGCTACTGTTTCGTGTATTTATTCATTAGGATCGCCACATGAATGGAGAGAGCAGTCTCTCATGCTTAAGAAGGAGACGGAGATGGATAGAAGAACCATCATCCGGAATTTAATAAAAATAAGATATGAAAGAAATGATGTAAATTTGACAAGTGGGTCCTTTAGTACCAAAGGAGATATCGTAGATATAATTCCAGGGTATTCTGATGATATCATAAGGATTAATCTTTTCGCACAAACTATTGAAAAAATTACAGTGATTGATAGAGTAACCAAAGAGATAAAAAAAGAACTAGATTCAATAATCATTTTTCCGGCCAAACATTACATCGTGGATGAAAATAGTCAGAGAAAGGCACTAGTATCAATAAAGAAGGAATTGGGAGAATGGCTGCCCAATTTGCCCTCCGAACTTGAAAGACAAAGATTACTATCTCGGACAAATTATGATCTCGAAATGTTATCGGAATTAGGATATTGCAGTGGAATAGAGAATTATTCGAGACATTTTGATGGCAGAAAGCAAGGTCAACCAGCGTATTGCCTTTTAGATTTTTTTGATAAAGACTTTCTGTTAGTCATAGATGAATCGCATGTAACCCTACCTCAGGTTATGGGAATGTACAAAGGAGATCATTCAAGGAAGAAAACATTAATAGATTATGGATTCCGATTACCTAGCGCATTCGATAACCGTCCACTAAAGTTTGAAGAGTTTGAAAAATATTTCAACAATGTAATATTTGTATCCGCTACACCCGGAAAATACGAGATAAATAATAATGATAATCTTGTTGAGCAGTTAGTGCGACCTACAGGATTGGTTGATCCTGAAATAGAAATAAAAAGGACTAATGGTCAGATTCCAGATCTAATCCGCCAGATTCAAGATAGAGTTTCCAAGAAGCAGAGAACACTAGTAACGACATTGACAAAGAAGATGGCTGAAGACATGGCAGACTATCTGTCTAGAAATGGGGTAAGGGTGAGATACATCCATTCAGAAATAAATGGTCTGGAACGAACTGAATTACTGAGGCAGCTCAGAGCAGGAGAGTTTGATGTATTGGTGGGCATAAACCTGTTGAGAGAAGGATTGGACTTGCCTGAAGTCTCGCTTGTGGCTATTTTAGACGCAGACAAGGAAGGGTTCCTAAGAAATTACACCAGTCTTATTCAAACCTTTGGAAGAGCTGCTAGAAATATTGATGGGAAGGTAATTTTATATTCAGATTCGGTGACAAAATCCATAAAAGAAGCAGTGATAGAAACCAACAGAAGGCGCAAAAGACAGATTGAATATAACCTAGAAAATAAAATCGAACCTAAAAGTATCTCAAAACCGATACCTCAAAAGAATTCGAATATCTCAAATTTGGAAGTTAATTTAAAAACAATGACTAGAAATGATTTAATAGAGTTATCAACCAAAATAGAGACTCAGATGAACAAATTTGCAGAGGAATTGGAGTTTGAAAAAGCAATTGAACATAGACAGCATCTTAAAAAGGTAAATGAAATTTTGTTAAGACTGAAAACTAATTAAAGTAAAATGGAAAATAAAATTATAATCAAAGGTGCAAGACAACACAATCTAAAAAATCTTAACTTAGAAATTCCAAAGGATAAATTAATAGTAATCACAGGATTATCCGGTTCGGGGAAATCTACGTTGGCATTTGATACCATTTTTGCTGAGGGACAGAGAAGATACGTGGAATCACTTTCGGCATATGCAAGACAGTTCTTGCAAATCATGGATAAACCCGATGTAGATGTGATTGATGGACTATCACCAGCAATAGCAATTCAACAGAAAACAACCAACAAGAATCCACGCTCGACAGTTGGAACAATTACTGAGATATATGACTACCTTAGATTATTGTTTTCAAAAATCGGTATCCCATACTGTCCTAAGTGCGGAAGAGAAATATCCTACCAATCCCTGGAGTCAATTGTTACCTCGATTCTTGCTATCAATAATCATAACACAAATGAAGGGATGTTATTAATTTTAGCTCCCGTTATTAGAGAAAAAAAAGGGACATATGAAAAGACTATTGAATCTCTAAAGGAACAAGGCTATTCTCGGATCAGAGTCGACAAAGAAATAATAAATATTGCAGACAGTAATCGACTCGATATTATTTCAGCTAAAGAGAAACAATTAAGACATTCAATCGAGATCGTTATTGATAGAATATCAATTAATAAAATATTCGATGAAAAAGACAGAGTTTTTGAGGCAGTACAAAATGCAATTGATAAAGGTGCTGGCATCGTCATGGTTTTAATTGATGGTAAAGAATATTTATTTTCTCAAAAAAATTCATGTCCTATCTGCAACATAAGTATTGGAGAAATGGAACCTAGATTTTTCTCGTTCAATTCTCCTTTTGGTGCATGTCCCAGCTGTCACGGATTAGGTGTTGAAACAGAGTTTGATGTCGACTTAATCATACCCGACAAGAACAAAACTATTTTGGATGGTGCAGTTAAACCGTGGTCAGCAGGTCATTTTGCAAGTTTCAGAACATCCATGTTAAAGGACGTGGGTAAAAGATTCGGCTTTAACCTAAACACTCCGATCGACAAAATGAGCAAGGAGCAAATTGATGTTATATTAAACGGAACAGATTCAAAGATAAAGTATAATTATACGTCAAGATCGAGTGATAGTTCATGGGAATACTCTGGTAGGTTTGAAGGCGTAATTTCTAATCTACAAAGGATATTCAACGAGACTGACTCAGAATCAAAACGCGAAGAAATTAGAAAATTTATGATTGAAAAGCCATGTGAACTATGCAACGGTCAAAGATTAAAAAAAGAGGTTCTTTCTGTAAGGATTAATGGAAAATCCATTATGGATATTTGTAACCTGCCTGTAGAGAAAATCATAGAATTCTTTAGTAACATTACTCTAAATAGTAGTGATTTAATAATTTCAAAACAAATATTAAAGGAGATTAATAGTAGGCTAAAGTTTCTATCAAACGTGGGTTTGAATTATCTGAACTTGAATAGGAATGCAGGCACACTTTCAGGTGGCGAATCGCAAAGAATCAGATTAGCTACCCAAATTGGAACTAATCTTACCGGTGTGCTATATGTTTTAGATGAACCAACTATAGGTCTACATCAGCGGGACAATAATCTGCTGATAAACACGCTCTTCAAATTGAGAGAAATCGGAAATACTGTTATTGTCGTAGAACACGACGAAGAAGTAATTAAAAGTGCTGACTGGATTATTGATATTGGTCCAAGAGCAGGGATACATGGAGGACAAGTAGTTGCACAAGGAGAACTACATAAGATACTAGAAAGTAAGGATTCCCTTACCGCAGATTTTTTAATAGGAAGAAATACTGTAAATGAAAATCTTGAACGCAAACTTATTGGAGACAAATTTATTAAAGTTTTTGGTGCAAATGAAAACAACCTAAAAGATATTAATCCCATCTTTCCATTAGGTGTAATTACGGTAGTCACAGGTGTTTCTGGATCCGGGAAATCCACACTCGTAAACGATATATTGTTCAACTACTTAACCAACCATTTTTATAAATCTAAATCAAAAGTCGGTAAGCATCATAAGATTGTCGGAATAGAGAACATTGACAAAGTTATAGGAATAGATCAATCTCCAATCGGTAGAACGCCACGGTCAAATGCCGTTACGTATGTCAATGCCTTTACCTTCATAAGAGATCTATTTTCAAAAACACAACTATCAAAGGAACGAGGATATAAGATGGGAAGGTTTTCATTCAATTTGCCTGGCGGCAGATGCGATATGTGCGACGGAGCAGGCGTCAGAAAAATAGAAATGCAATTCTTGCCTGATGTATATATTACTTGTGATCAATGTAATGGAGACAGATACAATAGTGAAACTTTGGCAGTCAAATATAAAGGAAAAAGCATTTCGGATGTTCTAAATATGACTGTGGAGGAAGCACTAGAGTTCTTTAAAAACAATACTCCAATTCGAAACAAGTTAAAGTTGTTGGATGAAGTAGGGTTGGGTTATCTACATCTAGGACAGTCAGCTACCACACTGTCAGGAGGAGAAGCACAAAGGATAAAATTGGCAACTGAGCTTTCAAAGAGGGATTCAGGTAACACAATGTATATTTTAGACGAGCCAACTACAGGACTGCACTTTGCCGATGTAAAGAAATTATTAAAGATATTATTTAGGTTAAGAGAACTAGGAAATACGATCATTGTAATTGAACATAATCTCGACATTATCGCTTCTGCTGATTGGATTATAGATTTAGGTCCTGAGGGTGGAAATAAAGGAGGACAAATTATAGCTACTGGCACTCCAGAAGAGATTTCTGAGAATAACTCAAGTTATACCGGTCAGTTTCTAAAGAAAAAAATGAGAACGTTAAAAGAAAAAGAATTGATCCTAAAGAAAAACAAGTAAATGGATATATGGTTTGGTAGTAGTGGTAATGTTGCTCGATCTAAAATATATGATTAATAATATTCAAAGGTAAAAACGAGTTAAATTGAAAGCAATAGAGATCAGCTACATCAAATATCCTTACCCTCATAAGCCCGGTGTATACATTATGAAGGATGATCAGGAAAAGATTATTTACATTGGCAAAGCAAAGGATCTCAACAGAAGAATCAAAAGTTATTTTTCCAAAAAAATTCAGAATATGCTAGATGGAAATTGGAAAACTAGAGTGCTTGTAACCAAAATCAAGAGCATAGACTATATCATCACAGATAACGAGATAGAAGCATATCTACTCGAATCAAATTTGATCAAAAAGCACAGGCCAATTTTTAATATCGAACTTAAAGATCAGCAAAGATACACATACCTAAAAATTACAGATGAAAAATTTCCAAGGTTACTAGTAACTAGGAGAAACCGAACGGGTGAGTTTACAGGAACAAAAGGAGAGGTAATAGGTCCCTTTGTGAAAGGCAGTTCAAGATACTTATCCGTGGGTTTGTTGAGGAAGATGTTTAAGATCAGAATCTGTACCAAACTTCCAAAAAAAGAATGTTTAGAATATCATATTGGAAACTGCGATGCCCCATGTATTAATAAGATTAATGAAGAGAAATACAAAGAAAATATAACATCCTTAAAAAAAATATTAGACGATAATGAAACCCTAGGCGATTTTTATAAAAGACTTGAGACGGAAATGAAGATTGCTTCTAACAACCAAGATTATGAAAGAGCTATTTTCATCAGAGATACTCTAACTAGATTGCAAAATCTCTTACAACATCAAAAGATGGAAAATAATTCTATCGAAGGTTACAAAGCAGAGGAATACATAGGATTTCTTGAGGATGAAAATCAAAAAATTATGCATGTAATGACACTAATGAGCAAGAACGGGGTCATTAATGATATGAAGAAATATCAGTTTGATTTGTTAGGAGATAATTCCATTGAAAATTTCATTTGTCAGTACTATCATTCTAGTACAACAGTACCAAATGTTATCTATCTAAATAAAAGTATTGAAGAAGAAACAAATTTACAAAAGGCCTTGTACAAGATGACCGGAACAGACGTTAAAATAATTCCAATGGATTCCAAATACTTCTCAAAGGAACATCAAAATAGGTCCAATGATAATAACAAGTATAGTATTATGCAATTAATACTGAACAATCTAAAAACATATGTTGAAAAGAATCACGAACCATCTCTTGATGAACTAAAGATATTATTAAGTTTGAAAAGATTGCCATACATTATTGATTGTTTTGATATTTCAAATTTTGGAAATGATTTCGCTGTTGGAGCTTGTACCCGTTTCATGAATGGCATACCCGATAAGAACGGTTATAGAAAATTCAAAATAAAAAAGGTATCATACCAAAACGACTTTTTGATGATGGAGGAGATTATAAGGCGAAGATATTCGCCTCATAACATCTGCGGGGATGTTCCAGATGACAAACGAGTTGATAGATTCCCGGATTTGATTGTAATAGATGGTGGAAGAGGTCACTTAAACGTGGCAATCACAACACTGAAAAAAATACGCATGGAAGAGATCGACTGCATTTCCTTAGCAAAGGAGAACGAAGAAGTTTACACGTCATTCTCTAATGCGCCGATCATAATCCCAAAAAACAAAAAATCATTAAGAATTTTACAACACATAAGAGATGAATCACATAGATTTGGTTTAGCATACAATCGATATTTAAGGAAAAAAATGTTAAGCCAGTAGATAATGGAACTTTTACCAGAATTAATAGTCGTTGTGAGATTGTCGCCCACCTAGCGGCCAAATACGTTCAATACAAGATTGAAAACCAGAAAAACATTATCGAAATAATATTTTTAAGTGGTTTATGATAACGTCCTATGATGAAAACCCCGGGAATTGTTATAGCAGGAATTACTAGCGGGGTTGGAAAGACAACAATATCAATTGCTATAATGCAAGGGCTTTTGAAAAGGGGATATAAAGTTCAACCATTTAAAATAGGGCCCGATTTTATTGATCCTTCTTATCATAACATGGTATCAGAACGCCGATCAAGAAATCTCGATGTATGGTTGATGGGAATAAACGGATTACGGGAATCATATTTGGAGAATTCGGTTGATTCTGATTTTACGGTTCTAGAGGGTGTAATGGGGTTGTATGACGGGATGACTGGAAAGAACAATTTTGCAAGTACCGCACATGTATCAAAGATACTAGACATCCCCATTCTTTTAGTTGTGGATGCAAAAAAAGCAGCCAGATCATTGGCTGCCATCACCTTGGGTTTTATAAAATTTGATTGCAAGAGCAGGATTTCAGGAGTGATATTAAACAACATTGCCAGTGAACGGCATTTGAGGTATATTACTGAAGCGTTTGAATCAAAAATTAAGATACCGATTGTAGGAAAAATATTTAATGATAAGACCCTAATTTATCATGAAAGACATCTAGGCTTGATACCAGGCTTGGAACTAAACGCCCAATTACGGAATCGTATCATAAATAATTCCAGTATTATTGCTGAACATCTAGATTTTGAAAAGATTATCCAGATAGGTAAAAAGATAAATTATCTGAATAGATCAAAAATGGAAAAGTTTTCATTGGACCTAGTTAATAGAAAATCCAGATATCAATCATCTGAAAAATTACTTGGTTCAAAAGTAAAGATATCAGTCGCCTTAGACAAGTCTTTTAATTTTTACTACCAGGATAACCTAGACATGTTACATAAGAAGGCGAAAATAGAGTTTTTCAGTCCTCTAGATGATAGGTGCGTTTCAGAAGATACAGCGGGTATCATATTAGGTGGTGGATTTCCAGAAATAATTGCTGACAAATTAGAAAACAATTCTAATATACGCAAGTCAATCCTGGATTTGGCAGAGAAGGACATACCGATTTATGCTGAATGTGGAGGATTAATGTATTTAACAAAGACAATTTCAGGTTATAAGAACAGCAAAAAAAAGCACAAAATGGTAGGATTATTTGATGCAGATACCATTATGACAAACAAAGTTACCCTGGGTTATACAGAGGCTTTGTTAAATAATAATCAAACTTATCTTGGAAAAATACGGAAAGTGAGAGGTCATGAATTTCATTACTCAAATGTAGTTATTAACAACGCTGATTTAGAATTGATTTATAATCTAAAAAAGGGGAAAGGCATAAAGGATGGAAAGGACGGTTTTCATACTCATAACTGCATTGCCTCATATATGCATACACATTTTATGAATTCAACTTTCTCAGATAGATTTTTAAAATGCTGTGTTCAGTATTCAAGAAAATGAAATGAATAGATAGTATGATTTTCACAAGGAGAACAATTTTCTATTGAAAGTTTTAAAACCAAACCAAACACAATCATTCCGCTAAGTTTGCGTTTTAGATCTTCTTGTCGAATACAACAACATGAGCGAATTAATAATAGATGACGCTGCGGAACTACCGCCTTTCCTTCCTATGTTTGTAATATAAGGAACATCCATTTTTGATAAATCAATTTTAGATTCAACAGCTGACACGAATCCAACAGGAATTCCAATTACGAGTAATGGCGAAGTTTTTTTTTCTTTAATCATTGAGATTAATTCATAAAGAGCGGTTGGAGCGTTTCCAATGATGACAATACCACTGTTTATCTTGTCAGCGGCCTTCTGCATTGCAAGCTCAGATCTTGTTTTGTTTGATTTCTTGGATATTTCTTTTAATTGAGGATCATTTATGAGACAAACGCCAGTTAAATTTAGATCCAATAATGATTTCTTATTAATACCATGCAATACCATCTCCACGTCCGTGACTACAAAAGATTTCTTGGAAAAAGCTAAGAAAGCAGATTCTATTGCTTTTTCATGGAAAATGATTCTATCTTTCTTTGCAAAATCAAAGTCAGCTGTAGCGTGGATAACTCGTCTTACCACTGCCCATTCATTGTCAATATAACCATGACTCCCGATTTCGGATTCTATTATATCAAAGCTTTGCTTCTCAATTCCAAAAGCCCGCGTAGACATGTCTCGAGATTGAGGATTACCAATACTATAATCATTATTTGTAATGTTAGAAAATTCCACTTTTAACTTCGGCCTCCTTTGCTAGTGTGATTACCAGATCAATTACCACAGGATCCACTCCTATATGTCCAGAAATGAACAAACTGTTAAAACTATATTTTTCTTGCGCTTTAGCTAAATCAACCAAAATGTCCTTCTGAATATGAACCCCTTTATGTAAAAAGTATGGAATTACCACTATTGTATTGGGGTTAGAAGTTAAACATTCTTTTATGCCTTCTTCTATATTTGGTGGTTCTAATTCCAAGAAACAAAATTTAACATTCTTGTATATTTTTTGCAGGCTATTAACGGTATATAGAAAAGCTTCTCTTGCACGTTTATCGCTACTACCATGGCCAATTAACAATAAACAGAGGTTTTTTTTATCACTATCCAGCCCTTTTTCGACAATCAGGGAATTTACCCGATTGAGTACAATTTCAGATATTATGGGCTGATATGACAAGGGTTTTGTGATCACCATTTTTTTATTTTCTTTAGGAATAATGGATGCAGTTTGGGTTACTGCATCTTTAAGTTTCATTCCAGGATACAGGAAATAGGGAACAATAGTTATTGAATCTGCGCCTCTATCAATACATTTTCTAATTCCTTCATCTATGTAAGGTGGAATAACTTCGAGGAAGCAGTAATCTACGTAAGAATAGTCGGTTTTATATTTAATCAAGTCACATGTATCATGCAACTCCTCCTGAACTTCCTTCATTTTGCTTCCTCGATCTATTATTAACAATGCTTTTTTCATTGATCATTCACCCGACTTATTGCGACAGTCAAATCTGGTGGGAACTTTTGTTTAGGTACTATTAAAATACCCTTCGAACCTGCCAATGAAGAGGCCTCAGATACGCTTGACGTTCCCTCATATTTTCCAACTAAATCAGATGGATTTGGAACCTCCATCTCATCTAGTTCAGTTTTTGAAAAGAGGAGTAGGGGAAGATTATTTTCAAGGCAAAATTCATCTAAACCAACTACGTGTTTGCCTTTATCCAGTGAGGTAATGGCCTTTATACTTTTTATACTCAATTTATTTTCTTCAAGAACTTTTATTATGCCCTGCTGAATTGTTTCCTTGGAGGTATTCCAATGCAATCCGATTCCCACATAAAGTGATTTTGGCCTATATATTACTGATTTATCAGTCAAGGATTTATTTGACACTAGTTTATCCGTAATAATTATCGAGCCCTTATATTCATCAGATAACAAGCCAGTAATCAAGGGTACCGTTCCGACATTCTTTGGGAGTTGATCCATATTCCACCAGTTCTTTTCTCCAGCATCCTGATATACCCCGATTCTTTCTTCGTTAACCATCATCGCGCTGACCTTTGTTACATTTTCAAAATTATCAATAATCCAGTCATACTTTTTTCCCAATAGATCTATCGCAATGGTTTTGTTTACATCAGCTGCAGTAGTAATTACTGGGACCGAATTCAAGATGCCAGATACTTTAAGTGTTAATTCGTTAGCACCGCCCAAATGCCCTGACAGAGTACTTATGACAAATTTTGCAGCATCATCTATTACAATGACAGCCGGATCATTCTTTTTGTCTTTCAAATGAGGTGCTATCAATCTAATAACTGCCCCCAATGAAAATATACAAATTAGCGAAGTATATCCCTGAAAAAGTGGTCTTATCCTGTTCATTACGGAATCAGAGAAATAAATTATTGACGGGTCCGAGTCCCTAAATTTTTCGGGTACGTAAATCTCCGATTCGCTCAAAGCATTATTAATCCTCTTGGCGATTTCAATGCCTTTTTTAGTTATAGCTACAATAGCAATATCCTTTTTATTTATAATCTCATTCAATTCTTCAAATAAATCTCCTATATTTTACCATATTATTACAATAACTATTTTATTATAAGTTTGCATCTTTTAAATTGATTATTTCTTGTATTATGAAAAATAACTTGATGATATGACTCGATAAATCTTCGGTGGAGTCATGAGCATATAGAGGTTAACTAAGATACGTAGCGTTTGTGAAAATGTAATGACTCAACAATTTATCACCAAACTACTTCCATGCTGATTTCAGAAATTAGAAAGGACAAAACCATTTCACGAAACTAATGGTATCAATTTTTTGGGAACCTACCAATGGTGTATCCTTTAAAGTCGAACATAATAACTTCTATTGATAACTCGTTTTTTGAATAGTTACTTAACTGGCTAGCCGCATTTCTACTTATGAGATCATAAAACCCCTTCACATTGTAAGAGTCAACTATTTCTGAAACATGCCGTGCGGTATTAGCTTCTCGGATTAGTTTCAAAACATCTTCAAAAGCACCGGCTCTCTCTGCTAGTTTGGCCATAAATTCCATATTGACATGAGAACCTCTTACATGCGTTTGCTTGACACCCATTGCTATTTTAGTTAGTTTTCCAATGAATCCAGCTATAAACACTTTTTTGACTCCCTTGTCATGGCATTGCTTTACGCTATATCCTGCAAAGTCACCCATCTGAACATAACAATGATCAGGATATGTATCACCGAACAAGCTTTTACAAAAATCTTCACTTCTCCCGCCCGTTGTAAGAATAAAAGTATCTGCCTTTAGTGCTATTCCAACATCCAAGCTCTGTCTTATTGCGGCAGCAAATGAAGCCGTTGAATAGGGAAGTACTATGCCGGTAGTACCCAGAATTGAAATTCCACCAAGTATACCTAATCTAGGGTTATCAGTTTTTTTTGCTATTTCTTCCCCATTTGGAACAGAGATTGTTATTTTCAAACCTTGTTTTTCAATTAACTCTGGATAAAGATCTAAAACTTCATGCATAGATTCGCAAATCATTTTCATAGGTGTAGGATTTATCGCAGCATGTCCTAGTAACAATCCAAGTCCAGGTTTGGTAACCTTACCCACGCCAGTCCCACCAATGATTTGCACATTACCTTTATTATTTGTCAATTCTACAGTAGAACAAATTTCAGCACCATGAGTTACATCAGGATCATCTCCACCGTCTTTAATTACTGCAGAGGTAATCGAATTTTCATGAATTTTTGTCCATGCAATTTTGAGTGTAACTATCTTACCCTTTGGTAGGGTAACCTGCACATTTTCGACACTTTTTCCCGTTAAGAGCGCGATAAGTGCGGATTTGGAAGCAGCAGTAGCTGAGGTCCCTGTAGTATAACCAGTTTTAAGTTGGCCTTTTAGTTTTTTCTCTTTAACTTCTTGAGGCAGATCCTGTTCGCTTTCAGCGATAGATAAATCATTAGTGACTTTCTCATCTGTCTCGCTCAAAAACCTTCATCGACTAAAATAACCATGCAAATATATCAAAAAAAACATTTACTTTATTTTAATTGACACGAATGCTTTTCAAAGCGTCTGCTTTATCTGTTTTTTCCCAACTAAAGTCAACATCTCTTCGCCCAAAATGTCCATATGCAGATGTTTTTTTATAAATTGGTCGTTTCAGATCAAGAGTTCTAATAATACCTGCTGGACTTGTATCAAATATGTCTTTAACCTTAGCCTCTATTTTTTCTTCGTCTACTTTTGATGTCTTAAAAGTATCAACCATAATTGACACGGGTTTTGCTACACCTATTGCATAAGCAAGTTGAACTTCACATTTCGTGGCCAAGCCTGCTGCCACGATATTTTTTGATATGTATCGGGCCATGTAACATGCGGACCTATCCACTTTGGTAGGATCTTTGCCTGAGAAAGCTCCACCCCCATGCCTCCCCATCCCTCCGTAGGTATCAGCAATGATTTTTCTTCCTGTTAATCCTGTATCGCCAGGTGGTCCGCCAATAACAAATCTGCCAGTAGGATTGACAAATACCTTCGTTTCGGATGTAATCCAATTCGAACAAACGGGATTTATTACAAATTTAGTAATTTCCTCATTAATCTGTTCTTGCGAGATTTCAGGAGAATGTTGGGTTGATAATACAATAGTATCAATCGACTTTGGTTGGTTATCTTCATACAGAATTGAAACTTGTGATTTGCCATCTGGTCTAACCCAATCCAATTCCTTTTTCTTCCTTACTTCGGATAAACGTAGAGACAAATTATGAGCAAGGGTAATAGGTAAAGGCATAAACTCGGGGGTTTCGTTTATAGCAAACCCAAACATAAGTCCTTGGTCACCTGCCCCCTGCTCTCTTAATTCATTTGATGTAACTCCGATGGAAATATCTGGACTTTGTTCATGAAGTGAAACCAATACCGAACATGTATTTCCATCAAATCCATATTCTGGTTTATTATAACCAATGTCATTTATTTCATTTCTTACTATATCCTGGACATCCATTTTATGGGTAGAAGTTACCTCTCCAGCTACTATGACTACCCCCGTAGTTGTCAGGGTTTCTACCGCTACCCTAGCATCAGGATCATTACTTAGAAATGAGTCTAGAATGGAATCAGAAATCCTGTCGCATATCTTATCAGGATGCCCTTCTGTTACACTTTCGGATGTAAATATATATTTTCTTGGTTGCATTATTATCATTAAGCAAGAATTCAGAAATTGTATTAACTGTTAGAATTCTCTCTCTAATTTAATGAAAAGTACGTTATTACCTCTTATAACCACTTTACCATAATTTGCTAACAGATCAGATCCATCAAATTCTTCCGCATCAACTAGAATCAGATTCATATAAGAATCTATATTAGCCATTTTGCCTCTATATTCGATTTCGCTTTTTAACCTTACAGCAACTTTTCTGTTCAAAGAACGCTGTAAAACATTTAATGGTCTCTTAGTAGGTTGTTGTGAAGGTGATGCTGCCATATTGTTAATCAATTGTGAAAAGACCCTAGGCTACAATAAAAAGCTTCCTCTAAGGATATTATGCCTAACAAATCAATATTTTTATCTATCGATCATAATCTAAACGCATAGATACAGAACTAAAAAAATTAGATGGTCTTCTGCTCAGATTGACCCAAAATGGTACACTGATCGAATTGGTTGGTAAAAAGGGCGCTGGAAGAACCCACCTTGTTTACTTAATTTGCTCTTTAAATAGCATAAGAATTAAAAAAACACTATATCTAGATGGGTCTGGAAATTTTAGGCCTGAAGTAATTTATGAATTTCTTCAAAAAATAGCAAATGTTAGCGATGAGGAACTTAGAATTTTTTTAAAAAACATAACTTATCAAAGAATCTATGAAGTAGATAAACTAATCAATATTTTAAATAAAATTAGGGTATTAGATATAGATTGCGTAATTCTTGATGATGTGATACCCTTGTTTCTTTATAATCAGAATAAGAATATCAGACAAGAAGTTAGAAGATTTATTAGAGAATTAGCTTTAATTGCCATAACTAAAAAGATAGGTATAGTTTTTACAAGCACTCTGGTTGAGAAATTCGAGGAAAATAGTTTTGAGAGAATTAATTATGAACTTTTTTATCATGATATCATCAGGTATGTTCACATCAAAGCAAGTATCCAAAGAAGAACCCGAAATATGATTGAATGCACGTTTATTCATCCCAAAAATTTGATCGATTCAAAACTATCGATCAACCTGGATGCATTTTAGCAACATGGGATTTAAAACATAGTAGAAATTATTCTAGTAAAAAGTAATAGATTTAAAGAATGATAGAATCATAAGAAATCATTATTTATCCTTTTACGGTAGTTGAAAGAAGAAACCAAAAGAATGTATAATTATAATTATAAAAACAACTACAACAAAGTAGTTATTATAGGACTAGGCCAGCTTGGTCTTCCAGTTGCAAAGTATGTTAAAGAGTATGGTTTTGATACTTATGGATATGATATAAATCAAAAAACCATGCAATCAGCTGAATCCAATTATGGAATAAAACAAGCAACAAACTTTGGTGATTTTGACGTATTAATTATCTGTGTATCTACACA
>JACDCB010000049.1 GCA_013694585.1 Candidatus Nitrosopumilus sp.
TATTCAGCATTAGAATCTGCAACCATCTCTTCTATAATTGCTTCCATATTATCATATGCCGTCATAAATATTATTATAAGATATATTCATGTTTTTGGTTCTAAGAAACAATAGATTTTCGGTGTCATGGATCAATGACTCTATGTAATAAGATCATAGCAATACTTGACACGAGCCAACTAATATATTCCTAGGATTTAACATTGGGGGAGGGGCAGACTGATTATGGGAGAGGCTAGAAAATATGAAAGATCATATCATATATTGTAATAGGTTTATTAGAAAAAAAATGTTGGTATTGCATCTAGTTTGATTTTATTAACAAAGGTTTACATTGGTAAAGCCAAACCAAATGCAACTCCTAAAGCTGCTAGCACAATTAAGATTACACCTATTATCGCCAAGATAATTCCTAGAATCCTAGCAATTTTTGTTGCAACTGGTGGTAACATTCCGGCTACTGCGTACAAAATAATTCCTATTATTAGTAGAATTATTCCTCCAACTAAACTCATATCTTCTTATTGTGCAAAAAAGGTTATTAACATCTAGTACATCTTGTTTCTAATCCAATAGATTTGTTCACGGAATATGTTGCCACGTATTATCAGCCTATTCATTTTTGACGAAGCGATTATTGTACGCCACATTGTATTTGAGAATAAAAGAGTACTTGTGCAATGATTGTGTTTAATCTCTTTTCGGATGATGGGAAATCTGCATGCGATTATATCATAGACCGTTTCTGTTTTGATTCATCCTTATTGCGTATTTATCATCTGTAAGGATCTGACTATTATCCCCTCTTGTACACCTCTAAGCAGCCATTGCCTTACTTGTCCAAACTTCGCATTCCCTATCTCTGAAGCATCAGTTAGTATGAAATAGGATTTAGTAATTTTATTGCTTTTCCTTCTTGCTACGAATCAACCAAGATATGTCTTCATTCATCAGCTTTTTTGCCGAAACTGGCAAGCGGTGCATCACTAGCCTCAGCGCATAAACACCCATTGAATGACATATGAAAATGTAATTGGCTCTGGTTTACAAGTTTACACCGCTTAATCCATCTACCAGGGAGCAACCGCATGATATTTGCTGCCAAACTGTGCTAACTCAATTGCTGAAAATCATAAATTTGTTATTAAAATTGAAATGGCAATAGGATACTTTTATAAATTTACACCGTAATGCCCGAATAGGGTGAGGAACTATTATTTAGACATACAAATATCATCGAAGAAATGACTTTGATAGATTTCTTGAGAAAAATAATTAGGTATATAGTAAAATTTTTTTAGAGAAATAGCATACAGCCAATTCGACAATCTGTTTTATAACATACTTGCAAATATGGTGCAGCTACAAATCCATAGGTCAACGTACGTTCGAATATTAATGAATAGTTGAATCTCAATTAGATGTATTCTATTGGGATGTTTTTCATAACATATTTCAACCAAACTAGAGCTTTTTGAAAGTCCATTATGTCCGGCTTCCCACTTGGGCTTGTACTAATTACGTAGTGTCCCAACGACAAGGCTAATTATAGAGAATGTCTATTTTTTTTGACAATTTTAGTACCTTCCCATAAAATTTTTAATATTAAAGACTATACCTTATGATGATTAAATTTTTTCAACAATTTAGAATATTACACTCAGAATATCATGTTAAGAAGGTTAAAACCAAAATTCCCCTTTTCAATATTATTTCCCTGGCAGATCGAAAGTCTCTTAACCTCCCACAAGGATAAAAAAGTTTCAAAGACGGATAGAGTCTGTACATTCTACCCTTCCAAAATATCTTGTGTTGGCTGTTAAGATGGGATAGGGAAATTTATTTCAAAGTCAATATGGGCATTTATTCCACCCGGTGTGATGGGGTGATCAGCGAAGGCTTGAAAATCACAATGAATTATGTCGTGGGTTATATATTTACGTCAAATCAAGCAACAAAAAAAATATTTAGGTACCGAATATAATCGCCTTTTGAGCCTATAACATATTGACTGATTCAGAAACAGCCTTATTATTACGATTTACCATGCTTCAACACATGTCTTCAGCATTGCCGAAACTTGTTATTCCCGTGTTTACAATCATTTATAGAGTGGGTATCTAACATTCTCATTCAATAAAATCCATAACAGGTTTAGCATCGATCCATCAATTAATTGTAATAGACAGAACAGGACACAACATTCATAGAGTTCAATCCCTAATCTACTATCTACTGATGGTATATTTCGGACTACATGGTCATTTTTCTGCATTAAATGAAGATCATAAGCAGATTATTCTCTACTCCACAAACATTGATTCAAATTTGTTTATCTATTTGAACTTTGTTGCAAATTAATAGGTATTAACATTTGTATCCTAAATTAAAAATCTTAATGGTAAGTACGGAATATCCTCCAATGCATGGAGGCGTGGGACGATATACAGAGAACTTGGCTAAATCTCTACTGATGAAGGGCTTAGAAGTGAATGTTGTCTCCGACTCACACGGAGCAGGTAGATATCACGGGTTATCGCCTTACAACAGGAAAAATTTGAATTCAAATGTACTAACTACATTGGTAAAGAAAATTATGCCCGACATTGTTCATGTCCAACATGAACATGGATTATATTATTATAATCAAAACCCAATATATCCCCCTAAATCCTACACAGGTCTAGACGATTTTTACGAACGCTGTAATGTTCCCATTGTAACTACGTTTCATACATCCATGTATTTTAAGCAGTGGATGCAATTGGTAAATGTATCAAAGAAAAAGAAGGACCTATTAAATCTAAAGACGTTCTACAAATTCTGGAGGCAGTTCATAAACTATTACAAATTCCATTCAATAAATAAGCATATAATGGCTAAAAGCTCTTGTGGTATAGTTTTATCCAATTATTTAAAACAACTAATCCCTGATACAACAGTAGTATACCATGGGTCAGAACCGTTTTGCCAAACAATAGTTTCTAAGGCTGAAGCACGAAACAAACTCCATTTGCCTCAGAATGGCAGACTAGCCCTAGCTCAAGGATTCTTTACTAATACAAAAGGATGGGATATGATCAAAAAAATCCAAATGCCAAAGAATTGGAAACTGGTTATAAACTATTCCAAGAATTTCTATAACAAAGAAAATATTGAAATAAAGTTACCGGAGAAAAATATCATTAACTTAAATAAAGATTATCTTACAGAAGAAGAGCTCTCATTGTTACTCTTTGCAGTTGATGCTCTATTCTTGCCTTATAAGGTCAGTTCTGGTTCGGGAACAATGTTCGACGGATTGGGCCACGGGAAACCATTTATAGCATCGGATCTCGGATTTTTTAGAGAATTTTCCAACATGAATTTAGGTATAGTTTCCAAGAGGGACCCTACTTCTTTTGAAAGCGCATTTATGGAACTGGACCAAAACTATCAAAAGTTTGAGTTGTATGTAAAGGAATTTGGAAGGAAAATCTTGTGGGATAATATTGCAAGGCAACACCTCCAAATATATACAAATCTAGTTGAAAAAGCAAAACTCTCAATGGGAGTAACTAAATACCCGTCAGAAGACCTAGTGTATAACAAAATCACAGCCCCAAAGTCCAGTCATAAGGATATAAAAAACAAATTACCGCCCTAAATCGCGGTATATTAGTTTACATTCTCTAATGATGCCATCTTTAATAGAATTTAATATCGTATTGATAATAGATAATAATATAAAATAATTCTGCTAATCCAAATGGATAAGATTATTGTCATTCAGAATTATTAATGTTCAAGAGTCTAACTTCACAGATTTGGGCATATGATTTTACTCTGTTTAGAACCGGTAATTACTAGTCCGTAGAATGTCAATCCTTTTGATTGACATAAGATCCCCTCAATGGGTAGTATTTTAAAGGAG
>JACDCB010000088.1 GCA_013694585.1 Candidatus Nitrosopumilus sp.
ACGTATCCAATTATCCCAAGCTCTATCAATATAATCCCCCCATTCAAATGTATTCATGCAAAAATCCAAGACTTTATTTTTGTCAGAGGATCTAGCCCTACGGATATTCATGTCAAGAATGATCAAACTCCCAAATATTATTATAATATACCGATCTAATTATCGTACTCTCTATATGTTACTAAATGTAATTTTTTCAAAATGATATAAAGAATATTCAACCATCAAGAAGGATGATCCAAATGAAAAACCAAGAATAGAGTAGTCAGATTCCTTACGTATTATGAGATTTATGAAATCTTTCGAGTGGTGCTAGAGGGAGATGAGAGATATTTGATAAATCTTTTAGACATTGATCTTTTAGTTTATTATAAAGTAAAATATATCCAAACTATATGTTGAAGAGTACGTATGACTATATTCTAACAATTTGCTACGTTTGGTTGATTATTATCGGTTTTTTTATAGTCATTACATTTGAAATAATGATTCTTTTAGGTTTTATATTCCCTCTTCTCATAATAATCGTACTAAACAGAGAAAAGAAAATCAATATCAAAAATAACAGCAAAAATAGAAATAGAGAGGGGAACACTACGTTGTGATAGCTAAGTTCTTGTTTTCTTAATAATTTTGAATAGGATAGAATTGATAAATTTTGAATATCTTTAAAAAAATAGAGATATTTGTTACTTGCTAATCAAAATCAAAAAAGTCGTTGAAAAATCCTCGTCTTTTCTTTTTGTAACCATACTGACTAGATTCATAACGATGATCATCATCATGATCATAATCGTCGTTTCGGTATTTTCTTATTTCCCTTGGATGATCGTCATAATTTCCAGGACGTTCATTTGAATATGCAGGATCCTCATCATATCTTTTTGAAGCATTAGCGATTTTTTCTATTTCCCCTCTATCTAGCCATATACCTTTACAAGACGGGCAGAAATCGATATCAACTCCATATCTTTGATTGGTTCTCATCATGGTTGAACAATTAGGACAAGTTAATTCGTTAACCATACAGAAAATAAGATTTTTCCAATATTAATCTATTTTGTCGTAAATCTTATCGTTAGATAAGATAATGTTACCCGATAATAATTATTGTATTCATTACTTTGTAACAACAAACCACATTTTTAATGCCTTTTTACATAAACATCGAGAATTGTACGCGTAAAATTGAAAAGCCTTTTAATTAATTGCATCGTAATTACTTCATGAAACTGAATGGAAAAGTAACTATAATTACAGGTGCATCGGGTGGGATTGGAAAATCAGTAGCACAAAAAGTTCTTGAAGAAGGTAGTAAAGTAGTTTTAGTTTCTAGAAATAAAAATAAATTAAAAAAAACAGTAGAGGAGTTGGGCCAGAATGATAATTTGATATATGTAGCAGCTGATGTATCTCATGAATCTGAAGTATTAAGTGTCATTGAACAAACTTTGACTGCTTTTGATAAAATAGATAATCTTGTAAATTGTGCAGCAATAATTAATGATCCTACACCATTCCATTTGATGACTGAAGATCAATGGACAAACTTGATAAATGTTAATCTAAAAGGAACGTTTCAGCCTATCAAAGCAGTGATTCCCTTGATGATCGAACAAAAATCAGGTAATATAATCAATATATCATCATTATTGGGAATAAGAGCCATACCAAAAGTACCATTTTCAGTATATGGTGTCACAAAGGCAGGCATCATAATGTTAACAAAAAGTATAGCAGTAGAATACGGACAATACAATATAAGATGTAATTGTATAGCACCATCGACTATTCGCAGTCCTATGATGGAGCCCTATTTACAGGACGAAAACGCAAAAAGGATGTTAGAGGGATCATTTCCATTAAAAAGAATTGGCGATCCAGAGGATGTTGCTAATGCCATTTTATTTTTAGCTTCAGATGATTCAAAATGGATAACCGGAACAGTGATGACGCTAGATGGAGGAATATCAGCTAAACTATAATATCTTCAAAGCAAAAAATAATCTTATTACAAGACTATAAAATGTCAAATATTTAAAAATCATAAAGGGTAGAACATCAGAATATGGGATTAAACCTAAAACCATTGATTACATCTAATCCTATTAGAATTTCTGATTTAGATGGAAAAGTGGTTGCGATAGATGCTTTCAATGTAATTTATCAATTCTTAGCGACAATTAGAGGCCCCACTGGAGAATTACTTGCAAACAACCAAGGAGAACCTACCAGTCATCTCAGTGGACTTTTTTATAGAAACATAAATTTACTTAGTGATGGAGTCAAATTGGTATATATTTTTGACGGATTGCCTCACAGATTGAAATCAGGAGAAATTGAAAGAAGAAGAAAAGTCAAAGAAGAAGCAACTGAAAAGTATAATGTGGCATTGGAAGAGGGAAGAATGGATGATGCAAAAAAATTTAGTCAGGGGACTTCAGTTCTAACCTCCAAAATGATTGAAGAATCAAAATACTTGTTGTCATTGATGGGAATTCCGTATATTAGTGCAAAGTCAGAAGGGGAAGCAACGGCCGCACTTTTATCTAAGAAAGATCTAGCATATTCATCCGTGAGTCAAGATTATGATTCAATACTATTTGGTGCGAAAAGGTTGATAAGGAATTTGACAGTCAGTGGGAAAAGAAAAATCCCCAATAGAAATATGTATATTGATATCGTACCAGAAATAATAGAGTACTCTCAAGTACTAAAGACTAATAATCTGACTCACCAGCAGCTTGTGGATGTTGGAATCTTGATCGGTACTGACTTTAATCCCGATGGATTTAGTGGCATCGGTCCTAAAAATGCTTTAAAATTGATACAAAAGTACAAGAAGCTTGAAGATATAGAAAAAATAAAAACAGAACTATTAACCACTCCATACAATGAAATTAGGGAAATATTTCTGAACCCCCAGGTTACTGACTTAGAGGACTTAAATATTGAATTTAAAGAGATAGAGAAGGAAAAAACTACAAAATATCTCTGTGATGAGAAAAGTTTTTCCAATGAAAGAGTTACAAACCACTTGGAAAGGCTTGAAAAAAGCATTATTAAAAAAAGTCAATCTCTTGACAAATGGTTTTAATGAAAAAAAGTGGTAATTTTGATACAAATAACAGTCATGTGTATAGAGATACTATAATTAGAGATTAGAATGTATCAACTAATTATCAGATATATTTATTTTAGATTTTTTCAATACGGTATTTTTTTCTGATTTGAATCTTTCTAAATCATAACTATTCATATCTACAAATTTGATGCCTTCAGAAATAACAGGATTGACCTGTTTTATCAATGAATACATCTTCTGACAAGCATTTCTATAATCTGGATGGCCCTGTGGAGTTGTCCGTAGTTCAATCATATGGCATGCTTCACGAAGATTCATTTTTATAAAATACGGATACCTATAAGCAAAATTTACAGCATATTGTGCTTCTGCAGGCATTGTAGATGAGATTAACTTGTACGTATCACCACTATGATACATACAATCACTATAATCCTTTTCTAATCCTAGTTCACTTATTTCCTCTGGAATATCAAACCCATATTTTGTAGATAACAACTGTCGACTCATAGTCAAAAGTCTATGCCTATGAAGATCCCTAAACATTCCATAATTAGTTACTAATTCAAATGAATAATCAATTACCTCAAAAGCTCTTCCAGGTCTATGCCTTCTATTTTCTCTAAAATGAGAATAAGCACGAATAATCTCATGTCGCTTTTCTTCAGAGAAAGTAGTAACAAGATCTAGTAAAAAAGACATTGACAGACCTCTACCATATTCATGCAAAATAGAAGAAACCAATTTGATTTCTGCTTCAATATTGGGCACATGATAAAGCAATCTAACATCTATGAAACTTTTGATATTATTGGAAGTATCTAATGAAAGGTCATTATCAGAAACCTCATCATATTTTTGATAAAGATCCTTATCTAGAATTCTTGAAATTGATTTCTCGGTATTATCAAGGTAATTGCAATATGAAATACTGTGTCTATCTTTTGATCGTTTGATAAACGGTTCGATGTACTTTTCCAGTTCTTTATATAATAGATCACCTAACTTTTTGATTTCTTCTAATTCGGAGGAGTTCATATTAAACAAAAGATATTCAAAGGCTCTCCCATTTCCTGTAATTGCCAGATTAGTAAGAGTTGAAGACGGAAGAAGATTTCTCAATATATCTAAAGCTTTGGCCTTAATGGATGAATTATATATTTTTTTTGCATTATCAATATCTATAGAGTTTTTTAAGTTGTTAAAGAGGCTATCAGTTTTTGTTTCAGAATCATAAAAATTAAGATTATATATTGGAATTTTTTCTTTTAGATACTGTTGCATAGGTAAGATATTCTTTGAATAAGTTTCAAATGCTAAATCACATGACTGTATATACTTGTCGGCATAAACGGATGACATGATTTTTTTATCCCTAAAATATTTATAAACTCCATTAATTTTTTTATCAAAAGCAACGTAACGAGATGATTTTTCTAAAAATGATAATCCGATCCTATGATCTTCTATTTTTTGTGCAGATATATTGGATATCCATTCTAAAGCACATTGAGCTGTTCCAAGTTCAGCTACAGATTCGTCACCATATTCTAAAAGGACTCTGTTATAAAATTCCAGACCTCTATTGGGATTTGGTAGAAATTCATCAATAAATATCCTTCTCATCGTTTTATCAGTTCTAGAATATCTAGACATCAAAGCTCCACGATCGACCTGATGTGGAGTAATTATTACAAATACACTACTGTCTGAATTGGAAAAATGAGATTCAAGATTTTTTCTTTCTTCACTATTAAAATTTTCCTGATTCAACTTCTTACTCAAAGTTTATGATTGATTCCATATAACGCTTAAGAAAAAAGCAAAATTCACTTTAATTATGATATAGACTCCTGATATAACAATAATTAAATGGAGAAAATGGTATTAGTAGAAAGAAGTTATCTACTTCTGTACTTATAGTTGACTAAATCTTACAATATTATAAAATTTTTTTCACACAGTGAGCATTATACTCGTCTACAAATTGAATTGCATGAGCGAATTGAAGCTCGAATTTGTCAGTAAAAAAGTTAAAGACATGTATGGAACATACATTGGAAAAGTTGTAGGTATCATCACAGATTTAGAAGGATCTATAGAGTCTGTAAGTGTAGATTGTGGATCAAGTGGTATAAAAAATTTACCATATGAACAACTGTTGGTACAAGGCGACTATGTCATTTTTATTCCGAGGTGGCGATTGGATGCACAAAAACTCTTGCGAGAAAAATCTTTGACATTGAAGAGGATTAAAGCTTTGCAAGAAATTGTAGTTGATAACGACAATATGAAAGACGACGCAGAATTGGTATACTTAAAGTATGAAAAAAGGCTTGATGATTTAGGCGAAAGCTCCAAAGAGATTGTTGAGAGACTTCATCAAAGAATATCTGAAATAGATATGGAATCGAAAAGAATAAAAGCAGTTTTGTTTGATGCAAAGTTGCAGTATAAGAGTAACGAAATAACAGAAGATATTTATCAACAGATAACCATGCACACTAATGAATTAATAGATCATGTCAACTTAGAAAAAACAGAAATAAATAATATAATTAACAAGCTTACACAACAAACATTGGACAACACGGTTACCTCAAACAATAACGAAATCAAAAATGATCAATTAAACGTTCAAAATGAAGATAAAGAAGAGGTATCGGATTACAATATTCAAAAGCTAACCCAAGAATCGGAACAGAATATGAATTATAATCAAGGGATTCAACAAGACCAGGAACAACAAGAAGTAGGATCAGATGCAGGAGGCGCTGAAAGTTCTACCAACGAAGTAACTAACTATGTAGAAGCTTCATTAGAAAATAATATAGAAAATAACGAACCCACCCACATAATGGCTACAAATAATTAATGAGTACAAAATAACAAAAAAAGATTTGAAATATGCTGACATTTGGTTGGAAAGCCAATTATTTTTGATCATTCCTTCACTTTTTATTTATTTGATTGATTGCACTTGTAAAATTTATCAAAAAAATCATAAATTACAAGAATTTATAAAAATTTGAAAAGTTGTTTTACTTTTGTGTAGTTGAACTTAAGAGTTCTCCAATTTCATTGTGCATTTTAAGAAAGTTTAAGCCTTTTTCAGTGGTTTTGTAGGTTTGAGAACCTTCAACATATTCGATTAGGTTATTTTCAATTAATACTGATAAATATTCACGTAACTGTGCATAACTTAAAAATGCTTTATACATAATTTTTGTTTTGGTTGCTCCTCCGTTGGCTGCATCCAGAATCATGGCCACTATTTCAGTTCTACTTCTATATTTCACACTTTATTTTCGTTCTCTTTATTTATTTTAGTTTATTGCAACAATCAAATATAACATTCCTATATAAGTTTATTATGTAATTTGAAATTGGGTTTGTCGCTGAAAGAAATACCCGTGAATAATAAAATTATGTTAATTAGTGTGATTGTAAATGGTTTTTGTTTTTGATAGTATAATCATATATTGATAATACACCAGAATAAATAAAGAAAGCATTTAAGTAAAGAAAAATCTTTTCTTTTTCATGATTGATCCTCAATATCGCAAGGATGGACATCAAGAAATCATTTCTCTAGAGGGAAATAAGATAAAAGAAATAAAAAGAATATCCCAAAAAGATCCAAAACAATTTTGGTCAAATTGTGCAAAAAACTTGGCATGGTTTAAAGAATGGGAGCAAGTATTGGACTGGAGCCCCCCTTTTGCTAGATGGTTCGTAGGAGGAAAATTAAATGCCGCCTATAATTGTCTTGACAGACATCTAACAAGTGAAAAAAAGAATCAGGCAGCTATTATTTGGGAAGGGGAAGACGGAAAATCTGTTACTATTACATATCATCAATTATTTTATAGAGTAAATCAATTAGCCAATGCACTCAAGAGGTTGGGCATAAAAAAAGGAGACAGGATCACAATTTACCTACCAATGATACCCGAATTAGTCATATCAATGCTTGCTTGCGCTAGAATAGGAGCCATTCATTCTGTTATTTTTTCAGGGTTTAGCTCTCAATCAATCATTGATAGAGTGAATGATGCTGAATCCAGGATAATAATTACCGCAGATGGAGGATACAGAAGGGGGAAAATAATACCACTGAAGAAAATAGTTGACGAAGCAGTAAAACAAACCCCTACTGTTGAAAAAGTAATAGTTGTTAAAAGAACTCATGAAGATATAAACATTGATGAAAAAGGCATATGGTTCGAAGATTTAGTAAATAAAGAATCCAATTATTGTGTATCAGAATGGATGGAAAGTAACGATCCTTTGTTTATATTATATACATCAGGGACCACAGGTAAACCGAAAGGTGT
Organism: Candidatus Nitrosopumilus sp.; assembly: GCA_013694585.1. Taxonomy (GTDB): domain Archaea; phylum Thermoproteota; class Nitrososphaeria; order Nitrososphaerales; family Nitrososphaeraceae; genus Nitrosocosmicus. The sequence goes on from JACDCB010000088.1 coordinate 7,423, forward strand.
TGTGCATGGAAGCGGAGGATATTTGACTCATTTGTTTAACTCGGCAAAATGGGTCTTCAATTTTGTCCCAACGGATATATTTTTCTGTACAGCAGATATAGGCTGGGTAACGGGACATAGCTACATAGTATATGCGCCATTAATGCATGGAGTAACTGAAATTCTTTATGAAGGTGCACCAGATTACCCTGACCAAGGTCAATATTGGAAAATAATTGAAAAACACGGGGTAACCATTCTATATACTACGCCCACAGCCTTGAGATCATATATGAGATATGGAAATGATATACCCGATTCATATGATTTATCAAGTTTGCGATTATTGGGCACAGTAGGAGAACCAATAAATCCAGAGGTTTGGATGTGGTATTTCAATACAATTGGAAAAACTAATTGTCCTATTATAGATACATGGTGGCAAACTGAGACTGGTGCTATTATGATAAGTATGTGTACCGGAATCGAGATTATCCAAATGAAACCTGGTTCCGGAACATTTTCATTACCTGGCATAGAAATAGAAATAGTAGATGACAATGGTAAAAAAGTAAAAGTCGGTAAAAAAGGGTATTTAACCGTAAAACAACCCTGGCCCGGAATGCTCCTTTCATTGTGGAATAATAACGAAAGATATAGAAAAACGTACTGGGAAAAGGCACATAATAGTTACTTTGCAGGTGATTTTGCATATTTGGATCAGGATGGATATTATTGGATACTAGGAAGGGCAGATGATATATTGAAGGTTGCCGGTCACAGATTAGGAACGATAGAACTTGAAAGTGCTTTTATTTCCCATCCTTCAATAGCTGAGGCAGCGGTCACTAGTAGAAAGGATGAAATTAAAGGTGAAACAATCATCGCATTTCTAGTATTAAGAAAAGGAGTGGAATCATCTTCGCACTTAGATTTTGAGGTAAATGAGCATATTAAGAATACGATAGGGCCAATTGCATCTGCTGAAAAAATTTATTTTGTGAATAAGTTACCAAAGACACGTAGTGGCAAAATAATGAGAAGACTTTTAAAATCTATTGTGAATAACGAGACTATTGGAGACATCACTACCCTTGAGGATGAGGCGTCCATTGAAGAGATAACTCATGAACTACAAGAAATAAACAAGCATTTATGAAAATAATACAACATGGCTATGCTTGATTCTTTGAATAACCAACATCCTATTTTATTTGTTACCAGTTTAAAGCAAATATGCCTTTTACTTTTTTGTAGTTGAACTTAAGAGTTAGTGATACTGATTTCAGTATAAGTAATGTATAGTAAAAAAGAAGATTAAATTAGAGTTCAAACTGAAATTATTTCTAATTTTGAACTTTCCGTTATGTTGTTGTGTTGGATGAATCCCGACGAACTAGCCAACACAAATTCTGCCGGCTTTGTATTCTTAAATGTACATTTGGATGAATCAAGTATAGTATCACATGGTTGGGCATCTTTTTTAAGATAAACTATATCACCATTTTGATCAAACCACATTAAATCTAATGGATATTTTATATTTAACAACCACATTGAATATAAATCAGGTTTATCATACATCAATAGTAATCCAGAATCCAAATTTGGTTTGTCGTTCCTAAATGTTAACCATCGTTGTCTATCAAAATCCGAATCAGCAATTTCGACGGTCAAAAGTTTTTCGTCTATTTTTATAGATCCTTTTGAAAAATTGATGTTAACATTTTTAATATCTGATGGAACAAAGATAATTCCTAAAATCCCTATTACAAAAGCCGAAATAATTACGGGAATAAGGAGAGTTATTTTTTTTACCATCGTCTAATTATTAAAAAATAGAGGTATTTTAATAATGACTATAAGTGAAAATTAACTGTCATAATGATCTATAAATAAAAGCAATAAAATGGAAAATGAGTTTAGCAAAAATATCTAAATCTAGCCCTGAGATTCTCCACAGGCGGGGCATAATTTAATATTTTTAGACATTTTTGAACCACATTCAATACAACATCTAAATTCGTTCTTGCTCATTTAACATTATACAAAATTAATTGTAATATATTTTATTTACATTAAAAACTGAAATAATATAAGTATAGAATAAATTTAGAACTCCAAGTAAGTTTGTCGTTTGTTCTGATCTATAACCATTACTGATAAATCGCTAAAGTTTTTATTTTCTATTGAACTCATTTTTCCCTTAAAAGTTGTTTCCTTTTCATCATTTGTCAAATTTTCAAACACCCAAACGTCAATTTTTGAAGTGTCTAGTCCTTTTTCTTTGATAAATAACGAAATTTCAGAGGGCATAAAGTTTTTTGAAGGTTCCGACAGCCATGGTCTTGGCACTAATATTACGCTTTTTTTATCAACAATTGATTTAACCATTTCTATTTTTTTTTCTTCAATATCACCAGTGACATGAAAAGTTATGATGTTAGATTTGTCCAATGGAACTCTAGACTTTGCAGCTGCTATTTGTATAGAACTGACGCCAGGAATTATGTGAACATTTTCATCACCGAATAGGTATAAAAGCCGGTCCACAACTTCTGATTCTGAGAAATTTACATCTCCTGTAAATGGAACAGTACATAAATCATTTTCTTTCATTAAATTATTATATACATTCAAATAAATCTCCTCTTGATTTTTCATGGTTATTTCAAATACTTGATTAAATGATCTATCAAGTAGGTGATCAATCGTATTTAGAGTATATTTATATCCTATAATAAAACGAGATTTTTTGATAATTTCTTTTGAAAAATCCGTCAGATATTTTTTTGATCCTGGACCTACACCTATAACATACAATTTTTTTGTCAATTAGGCATTTTAGTAATTCTATTGGATATTTAAGTACTAATTACTAGAGAAAATTATATTATAATATTAATATATTGAATGTAAATCTTATCGGGTTTGTAATGGTCACTAAATTCTATACTTAGAGAAAAAATAAAAATTGGTGGAGAGTTAGCCCTCTTCCCAGCCTTTCGTAAATATGGCGTTTTTCTTTAATGGAATTGGTTGTCCTGGTGTATAGTCCATTGGTCTCATCCAGAAAATTGCTTTTGTTGGACAAACGCCAATACAAGCACCATCAGAGATACATCTTTCTGGATAAAAGACAAATGCTTTACCTCTTTTCCAACCTTCCACAGGTTTTACTCTTAATACATCTGGACCAAGAGCTGTACAAATTTCTACACATAAAGCGCACCCAATACAATGCTGTTCACTAATATCTGGAAGTATTGCTACTGGCATCTAATAATTCACTGTAGGTAAATCTTCATTAAAACTATTTAAACACTATGGCATTTTATAACAATGATATAAAATAATCCAAAAAACTCTGCGCGAATAGATAGATGATTATAATCTTTTTGGAATATTTTCAATCATCATCCATTCTATTATTGCCCCGACAAAAAGCATTCCAGAAACTAATGTCAATTCGATTAGTAGATAAAACAAAGATTTTTTTGTAAATTTCTTCTTTAGTATTTCAAATAATAAAATACAGCCTCGAGAAATTGCTAGGCCATATGAGGCTAGCTCTAGGATTCCGAATGGTGTCAAGAAGATGACCAGGGGATTAGAATACGTAATATCTGATAGGTTCATTATTGAATTAAACACTAAACCGGTAGAAAATCCAGAAATAGTTCCCATTACAAGGCCTATGACTGGAATAAACATCACTAATGCGATTTTTAGGTTATTTAGGAATATACCAAATTCATCTATGTCACTTATCTGATTAATAAAGTTTTTTGATAACTCCTTAGAAAATGATTCATCCATTTTAAAGGAAAATCCAAGATAAAATATACTCAAGAAAAATAACATGGCTATAAAGAAAAACACCAGTCTCTTTTTAAATGTAATAAGCATAACCAATTATAATACTTTATTTATCAATTATAATACTTTATTATTTATGTAAAAAGATTTAAAGAATATCGTCGATTAGTTAATTTGATTATTGACTGATAATTCCAATCTCTTAAAAATAATTTCCTTTATAACTAGCAAAGGATTTCAGATTCATCCCGATGCGCTAGTGTTAATTGAGAATCTACAGGTAGATGTGTATCAAATGGTTGAAGAGATTCTTATGATCAAAAAAAAGAGAGACGAGTCTAAGGTTATTTTATCCGACGATATAAAGAATATTTTAGAGTTTTCAACCAATAGTTCATTGATTGTAAATGATAATGCTAATAATGGTACTACTATCGTAAACAGGCTAGATCATTCTGAAATCATTGATACTAAAAAAAATAATGAAGAGACTATTTTAGAATTAGTAACTCATGATTCTGATGATTTTGAGAATAACTATTATGTCAACAACATAATTTATGATTCTAATAATAGTATCAATAGCGGTGAAGGAGTTGAAGGATATACGTCACTGTTTAGAAGCCGATTTGATAAATCCTTGAAAATTTTATCCAATAGACCAGACAGTAAAAGGATCAAAAAAATAGCGTTCATTAAACAATTTCTTAACCAATCAAGAATAAATCTAAAGTCACAATCCAAGGAGAATCCGGAAGAATCATCATTCATAGCAGGATTAGTTATGGAAAAGAAAATCAAAAAGAATAGTTATAATATAACTATTGATGACCAGAGTGGATTATTAGAGGCATTTGCATACGATGATGATTTAAAAAAACAGATTTCGTCATTAACCTTGGATCAAATGGTAATGATAGAACTTGAGAATAATTCAAAAAGAAATAACCATATAATAAGAAAAATATTTTCACTAGATGTGCCAGACAGAATCCCAAATAGATCTCATTCTGACGTATATAGTGTGTTAATATCTGATTTGCACATAGGCAGTAAATTCTTTATGGAAGATGAATTTCAAATGTTTTTGAATTGGTTAAATGGAAAAGAAGAGAATAGAGATATTGTTTCTAAAATAAAGTATATTTGTATTTGTGGGGACCTAATTGATGGAATAGGAATATTTCCGCATCAAGACAGAGAATTATTTGAAAAGGATTCATATTCCCAGATGGAGCATGCTACAAATTTGTTGGCGAAAATTCCTAAACACATCAAGGTTTTTCTGATTCCAGGAAATCATGACTTGGGAAGACGAGCATTGCCTCAACCAGCAATACCAAGAAAATATGCCGATAAGATTTACTCTTTGAGTAATATCACTATGCTAGGCAATCCCTGCATGATCAATATGGAAGGAGTAAAAACGTTAATGTTTCATGGTCAAAGCTTGGACGATACGATTGCTACAATTCCTGGGCTAAGTTATTCTAAACCAGCCGAGGCGATGAAGATTTTACTAAAATCAAGACATCTTTCACCTATATACGGTCAAAGAACACCTATTGCTCCAGAATTAGAGGATATGATGGTTATTGAAGACGTTCCGGATATTTTCCATTCCGGTCATGTACACGTAATTGACGTGGATAGCTATAAAGGAACTTTGGTAGTGAATTCTGGTGCGTGGCAAACCCAAACACCTTTTCAGCGCGCTATGGGAATCACTCCTACCCCTGGAATAGCAATTGTAGTTAATTTGGCCACTTTAAGACCATATCAAATAAATTTTGCAAACTAATAAATCAAAAATCACAATGGTTTTATAAATAATCAAGTAATGTAGGTTGTTCTTTCTTTGATTGAAAAATAAAATTTCGCTCAACAATAAGTGATTCAACTCTGCTCCTTAAATAACTTGTGACTTTAAAGCTGTTACTCAAGTTTTCTGCTAAAAGAACATATTTTTCTACCGAACCTCGAGTAACAGTCTGTAATAAAGTATTATTACAAGTAAGACATTTACCATACAAAGGAATTCTCCTATACTTATCACCGCATTTATTGCACCTAAACGACTGCGAACAATAAGAACGCATATTACCCATTATATCAGGAATAATATGTGTCGTTAGGACCATAGAGATCACTTCGTTTGTGTCTACAGAATTAATAAGATTTGCTGTGGATATTTGCATTTCTAATTTTTCGCTCATTGTATTTAATGTAGAATAAGCACTTCGATTTATGTCGGATATTAAAGTGCCACTAGTATGGGTAAACCCATAATCATAAAATTGTTTATCACTCCCTATTCGATTTTTTAGTATTTCAATCGTATCAGAAACATCTGCAGCTTTAGCCCCTAACCAAGTATTTTTATAAAAGTCTAGTGGATATTTTTCCGCTATGTCAACATTGTGAGCTTGTCGTTGAACCTCATGGGGTAATACAATAGGTTGTATTAGTAATGGAGCATCCATTAACCCACCTATTTTATCTGGTAAGAATGAATATGAAAAGTTTAAGAATGCATCAAATAATAGGATAATCGAATCGGCATCACCATCACAATCTCTTCTTTTTGCGGAATGCCATATTGGAGAACCCAAACAAACTTGTGATTCTGTAAAACCTATTATTCGCCCTACAATACCGACTGAAGTATGAGGAGCCAATCCTACTATTAAATGTCCAATCAGATCATTTTCGGTATAGGCATTATAAATCGGTGGTAAATCATATAAAGTAACTAATTCCTCATCTATGAATTTAGTTGTTTTTAAGAGATATTTTGCAGAATCTAATGGAATTATAACATCTTGGATCAGCAATTCTACTATTTGTCTGTCAGAATTAAGTTCATTCTGTCGATAATCAAATTTGTACCCTAATTCTCTTAATTTTGAAATGGATGTATCGATAAAACATGGCATGAAATGAGTAAGAGGTTCATTCGTTGCGTCAAATCTTATGGTACCGTCCTTAAACACAGATAAACCACATTTTTTTCTAAGAATGCCCTTCTCAATTTGTTCCGCTTCTTTGTCTTTTCCCATTAAAGCTTTCACTCCCTTTAAAGGAGAAGTTACTCTATAGCTCAACCTTGTTTCGGCTTTTTCTATCAAGGTCTTCAAAGGAAATTTTATTGGAGAAAATGTTTTATATTCGTTACCACACTTTAAACATTTGTTCCTTTTTTTTATATTGTCAATAGGATCAAACGATAAATCTAGAGATTCAACTTTACAGACATTGCAAATAAATTTGATAGGAGTCGCGTGGTTGCAATAGTTGCAGTTAGTACCTAATGATGGAATATTACAATTATAACAATATCGATTTGATTTTTCTGAATAAAAGGAATCGGCGTTTGAAGCCTTTAGGAGGTCTCTCATGGGACCACCTTTGTTACCTACTGGAAACAAAACATGGATTGGGGGTTTCATCTTACGCTCTGAGGCTTTTTCAGGTCTACCAACTCTCACAGATATTGAAGAAGAAAATTTTGAACGGATTTTAATGGATGAAATTGAATTTATTAGTTTGATGACATTTGCTTTACTTTCGCCTTTCTCCGACTGTAAACTTTCAACAATTTCATCTATATCTCTGATAAATCCATCCTTTGATATATAATTAGAAAATGTTGAAAAATGGATTTTATTGTGAGTTTCATATAACAATGAGAGTATGGATTGGAATTCTGGAATACATAAACACACTAACGCGAAAATTTGAGACCCATCCAACAATACTATAGTATTACTAGATGTATCTAGACGATGGAACACGCCTAGTTTTTCTAGAATACTTTTTAGTTTATGGTCATATGATAGCCTAATTTCCTCGGTAGTTGATTCAATCTCTTCATTTCTGCTAAATAGTGAAATAAAAGATATTAAGACATTTCTAATTAATAAAAAATCTTTTATTGATATAGCTTCCCAGTAGAAGGAATATTTAGGATGTAGAGGAATGTCAAATTGGATTGATATTTTCAATGCCTCTCTAAATAGTGGTATTGTAGAGGGATTAGAACTCAATTTAACTAACTTATCATATTCAACAACAAAGTCCTTTTTGACTTCATTGATGTGACTCAATTTTTCAAATAATTCCTGGGTCCATATTTCTTCAACATAACTTGCAGGTAATAATTGTGCATTATTCTCAAGAAAATCTCCGTAACTAATCAGGATATCTCCTAGGTATAATATTTTGACTACTCGTGATCTTAAATTTAGGGCTTGTTCTACGGTATTGATCTGCAAAACCGTTCCGTCATCTAATTTTACTATTGGTGGTTCAATGGTGTCTACAAGGGCAATTGTTGAAGCTTTTCCAGGGACATCCATTTTAATTTGTGTTCCAACTACTACTGCAGAATTCAATAGTACAGGAATCGTGTTATGAATTCCTATCGTAGCGAATCCAGTATTAAAACATCTTCCATATCGTAATCTAAATCCACCAATTTTCTTGTTCATAGATAACACGGGCCTTCCTGTAATTACTTCAGACATCCTATGACTCACAGTATCATCATCGCCTGTTTGGATTGCACCATTCATATTTGCAAGCCAGTCCCAACCTTCTAGCTCGAGTGTTTCGACCAATTTTGTAAGTTTTCTACATCTACCTATCAAACCATCGTTCATAACCCTGAGTGCTCCTCCTCTAACTCTATCTGTTTTTATTCTCTTCATCTCCCGGTGAATTACTAATTCAACTGGGTCTGTATCTACCCCATCGATCTCAACAGGCAAATTAGAGATGCAAAAATCGACATCTTTATCTAAGACTTTAAATTGAAAGTTTCCTACTTCCCTCTCATACAATCTTAATTCTTCTATGAACCTGCCAGTTTCATCATCAAAAGAATTTGTTTGATATTTGGCAAGTCCAGACACTCTCCTTACGTGATCAGCGATAAGCATAGTAAGTGCTGCTTCAGTCCCTCCAGCAGATCTTATTGGGCCAGCGAAAGAAATGGAGAGGTATTGTGAACCATCTTTATTATATTTCAATTGTACTTCAGATATGCCCTGCAATGGAGCAACAGTGACTCCTTCCGTCACCACAGCCAAACTTACCCTAACCGCATTTTCTAATCTTGTCCTAAGATCTCCAGATCCATATTCCCCCTTTGCGATTTCTTCAGCTATTTTAAGAGCCGCTTTCTCTTTTGTAGTATAATTTAGTAATGTCCTTAATCTGTCTGATATATCTATATTATGCATTTTTGCAACTCTGTCAGATAAGTCGTAGGCAATTTTTGGTTCGACATAAGTCGTAACATCCAAACCTTTTTTTCTTGCTTTTTCGGCTACCATATGAAGCTTATTTACCTGTTCCAGTAGACTAATTTGATACTCTACATAGTAACTTGGAATTGAAATATTTTTTAATCTTATTTTAGCTTCATCAATCAAATTCATAATTATTCAATCGCACTAATTTAGGAACGAATGGCCGTAATTATGTCGTTAAATTTTTTCTCCCAATCAGGATCCCGCTCTAATAATGTTCCTACAACTAAGATATCTGCCCCGGCCTCCGCTAATTCTTTGGCTATTAGGGAATTCTTAATGCCTCCTCCAACAATTAATAAGCCATCATAATATTTTCTAACATTTGAAATCATTTCCGCAGATACATTCATTTTCGCACCCGATCCAGCCTCCAGGTAAACAAACCTCATACCTAAATACTGCGCGGCCAATGAATACATAACAGCGATATTAGATTTTTCAAAAGGTATACCCTTTGCTCTCCCAATAAACCACGCTGTAGTATTATCGCCAATTATTATATATCCTGTTGGCAATGGTTCAATATTATACTTTTTTACTAACAATGCACCTAACGCTTGAGCTCCGGAAATAAAATATGGATCCTCAGAATTTAGCAAAGAGGTAAACAAAATCGCGTCGGCATTTGGAGATACACCCGTAACGTTTCCGGGAAATAAAATGACAGGAATAGATACTATAGACTTTATAGATATTACTAATTTGTCTAAATCCAATTGGTCTATGGCTGAAGAGCCCCCTACCAAAATAGCTGAGGCACCAAGTGATTCAACTTTTTTCGCAACACCAGCAATGTCTTCAAAATTCTCCGAATCTAACAAAGCAAAACATATTTTTTTATGCTTTTTCAATTCATCATTAATATAGTTCTCTACCCGACTCAATCTAATACTACACGTATACTAATTGAATTAAATTTAATGATTGTGCTAAGGGCTTATTTAAAAAGGATAATTAGCAATACAATATTGTATAGCTAATGGAAAACGAAGAGGATATAAATAATATATTTTTATCTAAATTAGTTGAAAAATCTTTATTTACTAATAGACAAATACAAATAATTTATAATTTCAAGAATAAAGAGAAAAGGCTGAAGGGAATAAGTTCAGGCGCATATTATAGAGAAGTTAAGCAATCAAAGATGAAACTGCGGAAACTATTCTATTCTATCTTACTACTGAATTTAATAAATGTAATGAATAACGATCAGATTACCGCCTTAAATTCTATGTTAAATAAACTTAGAATCCTTGAAAATAATCACGTTAAATATCACGATAAAGAAATAGATCGCGTGATAAATGTGATAGAAGATTTAATCAATAGAATAGTCGATATATGATATATCACTAAATTTATGATATTAAATGTCAAATTATCACATACAATAAAGATATATCACACTGTATTGCTAAATTATATGTGAGCATAGATATTGCATCACTGATACTAAATTATACCTTAATTCCATTTGTTTCAGCTTTGGCATTATCAATCCTGGCTTTAGAAATTTATAACCAGTTAAAAAACAAGAATTTTAAGAAATACAATATTGAAACAAAAATCTCTCATCTTGAAAGTCAAATAAAGGATCAGATCAATAAAACTAATCTCATTTCTGAACAATTTAGAGTTGTATATGACAGAACTAATAAGACCAATGAAAAATTAACCGATATTCAAGGATTAATAAAATTATTAGATGAAAATATAATTTCTAACAACAATAATATCAAGTCACAAAATTCTGTAATATCACCATTCCAGAACTACGTAAGCAATCCAAATATTGAGTCATCACTACCTAGTCACGACATAATATCACAAGACTCTATCAAGTCAGTCGACCAGGAAGAAGAACGTCAGAATAGTACAATAGAATACATTCTTAAAAAATTAGAAGACAAGTCTCTGACTACTAGAGAGGTTCAAAGAGTTATCGGTAGGACAAGAGAACATACTTCTAGATTAATGAAAAAATTATTTGAAGAGAAATTGGTTGATAGAGATATGAGCACAAAGCCCTTTAGGTACACCATCACAGTCGAAGGTCGTAAACTGTTGTCAAAGCATTCTGCTTCAAAAAGTCATTCTCATTCTCACCCTGATCTTTCGAATAATGTGAATCCAATAAATGAGTTGATTGAGAAGTAGTCGGTGTCCCAACTGACGAAATAACATCTTTTTGAATTCTAATTAACTTATATATCCACTCTTTTCCTCTTTTACTCCTTACCAATTTTTGTTTTTCAAAATATCTTGATAAATAAGTGGATATAAGACTAAGTTGTAATTGCTCACCATATAATTCTTCATAGGATTCGGCAACATTTGAAGATGTAAAAGAACTATATGCAAAGTTGTTTTCAATTAATGACCATATCTTTGATCCAATCGAGTTATTAGATGGATTGAGTCCTAAATCATACTTTTGTAAACTATTGTTTTGTTCCATAGGAAGTTTGATATTGTTATCTAAATCATCCTTTGAGATGTTTAAGGATTCCACCAATTGAAGAACTTTTTGAATTTTGTCTTTTGATAGATTACCTTCTAGAGATAAATTATATTTTCCACCTTCAGCATCCTCTAATTCAATTTTTATTCTCTTTTTTCCAGTGGACAATTTATCGTCTCTGTGAATTTGATAATATATGTTAACTTAACAATATGGAATAAAAATTGATAACTAAAAGATTAGTTTTTGTTAACTAAAATAAGCACATAATTATTGATGTTTAGATTCTTAAGTTAATTTGGTCACTTCTCTTAAAGGTTTTTCTAGTTCCAGTGGAAATAAAGGGGTTAATTCACGTTTATTATCGTTGTGAATAGATTTAGAATTCCTCCAGTGGAAATAAAGGGGTTAATTCACGTTTATTATCAAATGATTTTTAACTGTTAAGATAAATGTTAATTTGGTTTGATAGCCCCAGGCCCCTTTATTTCTTATGCAATGAATATTGATTTTGATAGTAGATTTATATTAATTTATTTTATTATTGTGTATAAAGTAATTGATTAACCTGTTTAAAATTAAATGTTAATAACAGTTAGCATATTAACATGACATTATCTTTTTATCATTCGAATAGAAAAATAGGGGTGTGTCTGTGTTGATTTATCAATGCAATTAACGGAAAGAAAAGATGATGGATTCAGATTATTTAGATAATATATTTGATAAGGCTGTTATTGGAGCCAATTTAATTAAAAATAGAAAAACATTAACAATCGATTACGTTCCTGAAAAATTGCCATTTAGAGACGAAGAGTCTAAAACAATCGCACAAGTACTATCAGTAATATTAAAAAATGGCAGACCTTCTAATCTCTTAGTTTTTGGAAAACCTGGAACAGGGAAAACTGCAGTTGTAAAAAATGTAATAGCTAGATTAAAAAAAAAATCAATAGAGCATGGAATAGAGATTACCGTTACTATTATTAACGCAAAGACTTCAAATACTTCATACAAGGTATTGTATGATATTGCAGAGGATATAGGGATTAATCGCTTCGACAAGAAATTAAGAGTCCATTTTACTGGTTTATCTATGGGCGAAGCCACCGATAGGATTCTTGAATATATGAAAAAGAATAATCTTCATGTAGTATTAATTATAGATGAGATAGATTCTTTGGTTGATAGGAACGGGGATGATGTTTTATATAACTTTACTAGAGCAAATGAACGTATGTTGGGAGACGGGTTTGTATCCTTAATAGGAATATCCAATAGTCTTACATTTAAAGATAAACTAGACCCAAGAGTTAGAAGCAGTTTAAGTGAGGAAGAAATAATATTTAATCCATACACAATAATTCAATTAAAAGAAATTCTAAATGACCGATCAAAACTTGCATTTAATGAGGGATCTATTGGTCAGGCCGCGATTAATTTATGTGCAGCAGTGGCCGGGAAGGAAAATGGGGATGCGAGAAAGGCAATTGATCTATTAAGAGTAGCGGCTGAAATAGCAGAAAGAGAAAGGGCGGATATGGTTACTGAAAATCATATACGAGAAGCACAAGACAAGATTGAAAAAGACACTAATTATGAGGTCATTAAAAATTCCACAACACATACAAAATTGATTGTTCTATCTATCATGAAATCTCAAACCGGTATGACTGGAGATGTTTATGATATCTATGTTTCATTGTGCAAACAGATTGAACATGATTCTCTGACCCAAAGAAGAGTCACTCAAATAATTAGTGAATTAGATCAACTAGGATTAATCACTTCAAACGTCGTTAGCCATGGTAGGTATGGCCGTTCTCAAATAATAAAAATAGCTGTTTCTTCTGATACTATATCTAAAGCGCTAAAGGATGATAATTTTCTATCCATGTTGTTGTGATATATTTTTACCAATTTCATGTGATCGAATGTTCTGATCGAAAGACATGATCGAATGGACAGCTTTTGATAAATACTTGATCAACAATGTTCTATTTGATAATAATGAAATATAGAAGTAGAACAGAAATAACTGTCTTAATACTAGA
>JACDCB010000153.1 GCA_013694585.1 Candidatus Nitrosopumilus sp.
TCATAATTGCCTGTAACCTACAAATCAAATGATAAACAGTGAATATAATATATCTCGAATTCAATTATTTTTGATTTAATTCAATTCCCTAAAAGAATCCTGGTAATCTCCAAATTCATGATTTAACTACTGTTCCAGCCTGGATCTGGGAATTTGAAGGAATCTTTCTTCCTGGCAAAATGATTACAGATGCACCAATACAGCAATTATTTCCTATTACAGATCCAAAATGATCTGTTCCGGTGTCCATTAGGATATCATTGACTTTATATCTTACGTTTCTTCTGTCTAATAGAACGTTGGCCGTACCAGAATATCCACCAAACCATACATTTTGTCCCACTATGGTGTCCAGTATTACATTATGATGAGAAACTTTGTCATTTCCAGCAAAATAAGATTTACCTATTTCACAATTAAAACCAATTCTTGTATTGCGTTCAATAATGCTATTTCTTACCAGAGAACCCATTCCGATAAAACTATTCTCACCAATATATGCAGGCCCCTTAATTTTGCAAAAATCATCTATTACAACACCTTTTTCAATTATACATGGTCCTTCTAGGATGCTTGTTTTAGATATTTTTGCTTTAGATGACACTTTTGTAGAGGTTACTTCCATATCTAAAATTTTTTGAACAGATTTCAAGAAATCCCATGGATAATTTATTTCGTCAATAACTAGTTCACCTTCAGCATTGATATGCAAAATAGAATTGGATGGAATTCTTATTGATGAAGTAGGTCCTTTTAATCTTGTTAAATCGGAACCTAGAGATGCGTTTCGTGAGTGCGAATTATGATTTATTGTTTCTTGGAAAGTATCTATGGTCTGTGTAAGTGTTACATCAATTGATGGAAAATGCTGGTGAATTAAATTGTTTAATAAGTACAGATCCGCTGGAATTTCAATTGACTTGATATCATAAACAGTATTTAATGTTGCAATGTTTCTCATAATCAAATGTCGTCCCATCAGCTTTGCAGACAAACTAAAAATAGTATCATTTTCTATTGAGGAATGAGCTGAATCTAAATTTACATTGTTGAAAAAAATCAACTTCATGTATATATAGAAAAGAGAATTTTACTAAAATATAAAGTTATCTAAAATGTTGCATAAAGCCCATTCAATTTTAACGATGCTTACGGCCATCAAGCCTTTGGAATAAGTTAAGCAGTGACGATTCATATTCTGGTGTATTTCTATAACGAGAGTATGCTTATAGTATTTGAAGAATCTTTTATAATTAGATAGGAGAAAGAAAGTAAATGTCTAATTCAATTCACAGAATCAAATAATCAAGATTCGTTCTAATAGTATAAAGAAGCATTTGTATTCATATTAAATACTTTATTTCTTATTTTGATATTAATGAGTAATAATGAACAAGATGATATGGATGTACAAGACAAAATCGTAGAAAAAATACACAAAGAAGAGGGATTAGATGAGGGGGACAATAACTATAACGTTAACGATTCATTAAGCGACAGTAATGAACAAGATGCTGAAAAGGATAATACAGGGACCTAGCGAAATAAACGGTATTTATCGATTTTCAGTGTTCCTTACCAAACATCAATACAAGTAATAATTCAATAACGAATATGCATAATATTGGTCAAGGCTAGCCGGACCAGAAAGTATTAAAATCTTCAACAATTCATAATGAGTGCGTCATAAATTTTCTAAATTCCTATGTAAAAATTATTATACCATATATAGTCAATACGGATCTTGAATTCATGCAAAATAGTTTGATAGGTCAATAACTATTAGTTTTAAAATCAGAAAAACTATTCAGGCCACTGGTGTATTTTAGACCAGAATTGATAATTTTAAAAAAAATTGGAATAAATTTATCCAGAGTCTTCGTCAGATGATACTGCTGGAGCTGGAACCACTACCACTTGTTTTCCACTTGCATTGATTAGTGCATTTTGAATTTGAACTAAGCTTTCTTGAGCACCACTTGAATCATCATCATTTAGAGCTAAGATTGCTGCATTTGTATAATTAAGTAACTTTTCATTCATGTTTGGGTCTTGTTGCTTAGATTGATTGCTTTGTTGAGTTTGATTGGTTTGATTTAATTGCTCCTGTGCTTGTTCTTTTTGCTGTTGAGCTTGTTGCATTTGTTGATTAGCTTGATCTAGCTGTTGCTGTGCTTGTTGTGTGGTATTTTGCCCACTTGTTTGATTGGTTTGGTTTGTCTGACCTATTATCTGTCCGTATATGTTGGCGCCTCCAGTATTTAGTAATAGTATTAAACTAATAGTTAGTATTATAGGAATACTAACATTAATGATTCTCTTCATTGTTATATTATAAAGAACAAGCTTTTTATAGTATGACTAGAAGATTACCCGCGGTTAATTCTTCGGGATAATATTGGTTTCAAAAGAAATTAAAGCAACAGAAAGAGAAAAAGTGAATATTATTTAATGGATCTTCTATTTAGCCATTTAACTATTAAATGGGGGTTTTTACTTTCGTCATATTTATGGATTTTGATTTCTTGCCTCTTATTAATAACTCAAAATTTTTTATTTTAATTGAAAGTATTCATAAAGAATGTTCGTGTTCTTATCTCTCTCGATACTTTTTCTACATCATTCCCATATGATAACCATTCCCAGTCCAAGACACTGTTGGATGGGACCCATTCAATTGTTCCATTTTTCTCAAGGGTTATTCTTTACTATGTCCAATTTCTTAATGTCGATCTTATGAAGATTGATGCATGATATTAAAATTAATAACAAAGCAATAAAATTAGAATTCTTACACAATCAAACTCCCATTCTTATTTTA
>JACDCB010000164.1 GCA_013694585.1 Candidatus Nitrosopumilus sp.
AAATCAAAGGTATCAAGAAAATCGGCCCTTTTTTTTATCTGGAGTATGGATTAATCTTTGGTTATATTGGATAGCTACATTTGTTGGGACATCCCTAGTATCAATACTGATGCGGAAGAACTTTGAAGGAAAAATAAATAAAATATAGGCTCTTTATTAATATCAATAAAAACATTCTATTTTGTTTATCTAGTTGAGGTAATCAATAATTACTAGATTTTATTGGATTTTAATATCGTTACTAACATAGAGAGCGTGTTCGGTGGAAATCATGAGGATATCCACATGGGTTTATGACTTTTTAGACTGCTCTTAGGTAATTATAATATAGTAACACAATCAATATCGCAAAATTATAATGAATTATAACGTAATTGGTTTTTGATTTATTCAAAACGTATGCTTACTTTTGGTTGCTAGCTCTGAGAATCCGTTAAATTTTTCGATTGTAGGTGATGAAAATAGCCAGTCAAGCGGAACATTGAGTTCACTTTCATTTGCTGAAACAAGTCCCTCATCACAGAACTCCAGTGTTATTGTAAGTCCCCCAGAAAATGATACTGAAGTACCTCTCGTAGTCGCCGTGTATACCCCACCTTTAACATATACTAATAGTTCAGCAAATGATACTCACAAAACAATAAAGATATTTGTTGAAGATGCTGACAAGCCATCTATTAATACCGAATCTTCTCTATCTTTGTACCGTGTTCCCGTGGTTATGGTACATGGCATTTGGAGTACCTATTGGTTATAATAAAATGAATCAAGATTTAAATGATCGATCAGAGGGGGTATATTACTACCATATGTAGAATTATTTAATAGGTTGAACAATGAAGAAGTAGCTATGATATCTAATAATAATCAATCACAATGGAAGATCGAGGGGGACTACTTTGAAGGATGTAGTTGCAAAACAATTTGTCCTTGTGTTTTTATGTTAGATCCAAATGAAGGTGAATGCAAGGCTGCATTGGCATGGCATATAGAAAAAGGATACTATAATAACGAAGGTTTAACATCACCAACTAATGGAGTATCTTTAGATAATCTAAATGCTGCTGCAATGCTTTATGCTCCAGGAAATATGTTTACAGGACCAAAGATGAAAGCGGCATTTTATTTTGATGAAAAAGCTAATGATGAACAAACGGAAGTATTGACAAAGATATTTTCTGGTCAAGTAGGAGGATTCTTTAGTGCTGCTGCAAATCTGGTAGGTGAAGTGTTAGGTATAAAATCTGTTCCCATGGAGTTTGCAATTGAAGGAAAAAGACGCAAAATAAGTATACCATCGTCTTTAGAACTTGAGTTAGAAGCATTGAAAGGAGGAGACGAGAACAAAGATCCTACAATAAATAATCCATCATTTTGGCTTGTCCCAGGCTATGAACCAGTGATTGCTAGAACAAACATACATACATACAAAGATCATGGATTAGAATGGGACAATGCAGGAAAGAATGCATATTATTCTAGATTTACTTATCATCCATAAATCCACTAACTATGAAGAAATCTCGTTCTTAAGTGGCTCATTAATTAATTAGTCTTTGGAGATTTCGCACTTGAATAATAAGGCCAAGATAGTGGTTATCTCTCTAATTGCCCTTTCTATTCTAACTTGGCTTATATCTTTTCAACATTATGACTCAATGATGTCATCTATGATGACAATCTTTAATCCCATCTCTTTGACAGTATTTGCAACAATCTGGACAGCAGGTATGGCAGCTATGATGTTTCCAGCAATCATACCAATGGTGTTGATGTATAATAGACTTGTAACAAAAGATAACAGGTTAGATAAAACTAAATCCGTTCTGCTACATAAAGAGAATGAAGATAACACCAACCATAACTATGAAAAAAAATTAATAGGATTTTATTTTCCGTCTTTGAAAATAATTCTCTTTGTTTTGTCTTATTTGTTTGTTTGGGCTGTTACAGGAATTGTTCTTTTAGTTGGTTGGTCTTTACTCTTTGATTTACTTGTACCTTACACAGAGCAATTTATGATGACATTAAATGCCAATAAATCAACAACAAATACCATCTATGGGATTTTATTACTGATATTAGGAATATATCAATTCAGTCCATTAAAGAAAAAATGTCTTGGATATTGTGAATCTCCTTTTGGATTTTTCATGCAACGATGGAAAGAAGGTAAGATTGGTTCAGTAACCATGGGAATGTATCATGGTCTTTATTGTCTGGGATGTTGTTGGCCATATTTTCTTTTGATGGGATCTTTAGGATGGATGAATGTATTATGGATGGGTGTATTTGCTACAATTATTTTTACTGAAAAGATATGGATAAAAGGAGGATTATGGATTGCAAGGTTAACAGGAGTTGCCTTTTTGATTCTTGGAATATCGACAATAGCAGGATTTGTAACATTAGGCAGTTATCATTCAATGAGTAACGAGATGGAGGTAATGACAATAGATATAGAGAATCTAGAAGCTTCTTCAAATTCCGCAAGAAATAGTAAAGGCATGACGGACTCTATGAATAATTTGACTATGGATTAGATATTTAGACAGAAGATACTTACATAATCATATTTAATGAATGTTCATAAATATTTGAAATCCCAAAAATACGTTTTTATTCTCAATTGGTTTAATATAGTTACTAAAATAGGTAGGGGTTCGGTGGTATCCGCTGTGCTAGCACTCTGTAATTGAAACTCCATTATAACAAAGAAGTCTACATCTTCAAAATTCTCCTTTATCACACCGCTACTTACTATTTGAGAAAAATCAATTTAATTCCATTATCAATAGATCTATAGTATCGATACTCATAAGAAGGTCCTTAATAAAAAATCAAAAATTGGTCAGATGTATATAGAGAAAAAATGGGTTTGTTTTTAACAAGCGTTAGCAAGTGAAGTTCCTGTTGTAAGGTCGTGAAAAACCCCGTTTGTACAAGTACATTCATGACCCTCATCACATAGTCCTTCCCCTGAGGGTAACTGAATTTCACCACCGCAGCCAGTGTTAATATTGTCCCCAGTAGTATGGTCATGGAAAACCCCGCTAGCAGGGGTACAGCTGCAATCATGTCCTTCGGGACAAACTTCTTGTAATTGTTATATTCTCGGCAATGGTTACCTTATGACTATGCCCCGATTGTTATTTCAACCAGATCCGATTAATGGGTATGAATTTAATCCTATTCCAATAGATATTCATTTAGGAGTTATCAAGATACCTACGGAAGAGATTCTTGACGATTACTTTCTTGTAGACTAAAGAATTGTAAACTAGAGCATGTAAGGAATTGGCTACAACTATTTGTAGACTATCA
>JACDCB010000181.1 GCA_013694585.1 Candidatus Nitrosopumilus sp.
AGACTTGTGGCATTTTTTAATACAATTATCTATTGAGGCGGGCTTTGAACCACAAATGTTGATATCAAAATACATGGAAAAAAACAAAGAGAATACTGGAAGACAGCTAAGGGGTTACTAAAGACAATATCCACGACTCTAATCAAAAAAAAGATGCAATCTTTCTTAGGGATTAACCTAATATTTCTATTTCTTCGTATTGACCCTTAATTGCTAACACGCAAAGATCTTCCTCAAATATCAATAGCCAATCGCTTGTTCCTATGATAGGTAATTTCCTCACCAAAGTTTTTCCGTCCTTTAGTGTGGTTCGGACGTATACATGAGAGGGCAGCGCTGCATCTTTGTTTTTTACTCTAACAAGGTCGCTTTGCAGTTTAATACCCCTAGTTCCTGGTTGAATGTTTAGTTTTCTAATATTGCCGTCTCTGTCTTCTATTTTTGATGTCACATAACTTTGGCCGATATCAAAATCCAAACTGAATGATATTTTGATCACACACGAGTTACTTTGCGGAATTTCATTTTGAAGTAGTTCAGATTCTTCATCAAAATAGAGGGCTTCTTTCAATAATTTATCATGACAATGTATTATTTAATAAAACTTTTCATAATTTAATTGGATTTGATGATATCTTTATTTTATTAGGAGTGATCTGCTAGATAATATTCTTTCTCTGATTATTACCCGTTTAGCCGTCCATTTATTTATTTATTACTTCATCATTGCAATCGCAATTGCTTTTGCCAATCTTAATATGACGTGAGATGCAAGTATATAACGTATAGAGGGCATGCAATTTTCCAATATACCCGACGAAGATATCGTTATAAAGAATGTAGCCTTTCAAGACATTGCCAAAATAATCGAATTACAGAAGGAATCATTTCCGTCCATGTTAGAAGAAGGTAGTGTTTGGGGAAAGAGGCACCTTCAAAGTCACATTGAAATATTTCCAGAAGGTCAATTTTGTGTAGAATTTAGGAACAAAATTATCGGTTCATCAAGTAGTTTAATAATAAAGTTACCATCCGAATACGAAGAACATACGTTTGGTCAGGTAACCGGCAACAGCCTATTTACGACTCATGACCCTAATGGCGATTCATTGTACGGAGCGGACATTTCTGTTCATCCGGATTTTCGTCGATTGGGAATTGCAACTATGTTATATAAAGCAAGAAAGGATCTTGCGATAAAACATAATTTAAGGCGGATCATAGCAGGAGGTAGGTTGATTAACTACTGTAATTATGCCGATAAATTATCACCAGAAGAGTATGTTCAAAGTGTTATTGATGAGCAGATCTCAGATCAGGTACTGACCTTTCAATTGAGAAATGATTTTAGATTTATTAAGATACTTCCGAATTATATTAAGGATTCCAGATCTCTAAACTATGCAACATTTATTGAATGGTTAAATCCATATTATAAAAAGTGACTCAAACCATCATCGATTGCCATGTGCACGTAAACGGCTACGAAAGTTTAAAGAACTTAACCCTTAAAGAAAGAATAGAATCGCTTTCAAATACAATGCAGCTAAACAACGTAGACCAAGCTATAATTATATCATCATATAAAATCAATGAAGAAAGACCTTCCACTGGAGAAGTATTATCATCCGTGGAAAAATATGATAAGATAAAGGTAGTGGCAGGATACTCAATTAGTAATCATGATGAAGATAGTATTAAAGAATACGAAGAATATCTCAAAAATGGTAAAATAAAAGGTTTGAAAATTTATCCCGGATACGAGCATTACTATCCGTATGATCCGAAATATCAGAAAATAATTGATTTATGCATAGAGTATGATGTCCCTCTAATGATACATACGGGAGATACCTACACTCCCAAGGGGAAAATAAGATTCGCTCATCCCATAAATGTTGACGATGTTGCAGTTGATAATCCAGAATTAAAGGTCATAATTTGTCACTTGGGAAATCCATGGTTCTTAGATTGTCAAGAGATAATTTATAAAAATAAAAATGTTTATGCAGATATATCTGGGTTGGTACTGGGGGACTTTACTGAATTCTATGAAAAATATCTTGTAGGCAAGATTACAGATTTTCTCAACTATGCTGGAGAACCAGAATATCTACTGTATGGAACTGATTGGCCAATATCAAGTATGAAATCTTATTTGAATTTTGTATCAAAATTGGACCTTAATCAACAGGAACGTGATTTGATTATGTACAAGAATTCTCAGAGGTTATTTAAATTATAGAATATAATTATTGAGATGAGATCTATAAATGATGGAAGTATTACCGATTGAGGCTGGATATAAGATCACCAAATTCATTATTTTTTTTGCTTTTAAATATATTCCTATGTACTTTACTAAAATATTCAAAAGTAGAATAGGAATTTCATCTATTTAAAAAAAGGTCTGTAATCAAATACAACCCAATATCCAAATCAAACTTGAATTTGACCTTGCTTATATGATTTAGAC
>JACDCB010000185.1 GCA_013694585.1 Candidatus Nitrosopumilus sp.
TGGAACAAGAAAGGGGATTGTAGGGTATAATCCTGGGTCAGATGTATATCCCGCATTTTGGGCAATGGCAACAGATCTATCTGCATTAGATATCATCGGAGCTAATAAAGACGTGAAAGCAGCGTCACCAGGCAAATCACTGGTTTTCACGATATAATAAATAAATTAATAAGGCTATCATCAACGACCAAAGAATAATGTGCTATGTATTGGATATTGATGAACTTGGAATAATAGTAAAAGAAATAGGTTCGAAAATATCTAATCCTGATACGCAATTTGAAAGGATTAATGCTATATTTGAGGAACGCTATAGAATAAAACTCCCAGATGGTATAAAACGAGCATCGGTGGAAAAATTTGGAGATGTTGTAAGCTCTCCGCTGATAATGGAAAGAGCAATAAATTCCATCATGAGTAGAAAGGTGATCGAAGGTAAAACTAAGATCATAATAAAAAACCCCCGATCCCTCTACAGAATAGGGATACTTAGTTTTGACGAGACAATAAAACTCGATCTGGTGGTAAATGGTAACGTTGGTAATTTTTTTGGAGCATTTTGCAATTTTGATGGAACATGGATAGTAAAAGGGAACACCGAGAATGGATTGGCAGATAAAGGGTATAAGGGAAAAATAATTGTAGAGGGGTTTGCTACAGAACTGGCGTGTCAAAATAATCAGGCAACTGAATTTAGTAATGGTGTAGACGTCTTGATCAAAAAAGGATGTATGGAAAGAGCGATGGGTCAGGCAAGAGGAGGAAGGCTGGTAACGTTTGGTGCAGGATATAACTCGGGTTTATACATGTCAGGTGGAATATTACTTAATTTGGGATTGCCAGGTGAATTGTTTGGTCCAGGAATGGTTGGGGGCGTAATTTATTCTCCCAAAGGAACTACTGCAGCCGAAGGTGCAAAAATTGATACATTGTCATTAGAAGATTACTCAATAATAAGAGAAACACTGCGTGTATTTGAAAAAGAACTATGTATAAAACAATTAGATGATTTTTCTATAGAAAATCCAATAATATCTTTAATAAATAATGCAATGGAAAATATTCAAAAATACGATATGCGCGACTTTATCAAAATAGTTCCTAATATGGTATCACAATAATCTAAAATCTTCTTTCGCAGTAATTAAGACTATGTGAGTATTAGTTCTATCAATATATGGTAGCGATAAATCATTCTTGACAAAATTACTTAGCTCTGTACGATTCTTAAACTTTGCAATGATTACCAAATCAGTCAAGCCTGTAATATCATAAACTGCACAAACATTTGAAAATTTTGAAATATGTCTTTCTACCTCAATTACTTTATTCTTAATTGCAGTTACTTCAATTACCGCCGTCAAATCAAATCCTATTTTTGCATAATCTATTATTGCCGAATAGGATTTTATTACACCATCCTTTTCGAGTTTTGATATCCGATTAAGTACTGTAGGGGGAGAAATTCCTAATTCAAATGCTATTTTTCTATACGAACTCCTGGCATCTGTTAGTAATCTTTTTAATATTTTTGAATCTATTTCATCCATTGATAACTTTTCTATTACTAACTTTATAAATATTAAAGGAATTTAACTTTTTTTTAATAAACGTAAAACAATATTGTTATAATATTACTCATTGTAAAAGGATTTCTAACCTTAAGTTTGAGAGATTCTGAAAAGGACGGGGTCTGGGTCCTGTTCAATTTACTTTATTTTGCTATCTAGAAATTGAATTACATCCTGTCTCTATGTCTTTCAAAGGATAAATTTGGATTCGAAAAATTTGCAAAACTCGTGACAAACTTAAGGTTATTATTGATGTATTTATCTCCAGAATCACTTTTTTTCATAAATTTGTTAAATTCCCTTGGTTTTTTGGATGATCTAAAAATCCAATATAATGAAGATACGTTGTCCTATAAATAATGTGGTTAAATAACATTCTCCCACGCATATGGACTTTGGTTCATAATTATCCATTTTAAGATCTTAATTGAGAAGAACTACAGAAAGACTAAATCACTTTCCAGGTTAATCGTTAAGACTGTGAAGTCATCTATGAAAATAAAAGACTAAAGAACTATCTTAGTTTAATAATATGGTATAGAGTATTCTTCTTTATAGGACGTTAATAGGGGACTAATTTGTGAAAAGATAGATAAACTGCACTTTGGTTAATTAATAGAACAACATTCATCATGTGGAATTTAATATCCCTCAAGGTGGTATCATGAAAAAAAATTGATTGATCCATACGATGTAATTCCATTGAAACTATTTATCGAATGTTTTAGTCCGGATAGCATGAGTATAAGTATTGATTATTCTAAGAATTTATTAGTAGGATAAAGAAAGTTATAGAAAAAAGCTTGGTAATTAAATTACTTGGAAATTTATAAAATATTTAACTAACTAATAGTGTTTATAGATTATCTCTGCAGTTATAAATAGAATCACGCAATGATTATGATGACCGATATTGGGAATAATTTTAACCTTAGTTCAAATGATTGTGATTTCTTTTGCTATTCATACAATTGCAAGCAACGATGCTTTTGCCTTTTCCATTCCTGAGGAGATGGATTATTCCGTTCCATTTGATTTTCTTTCTTCTGCCGAGGATGATAGTTTAGATATTAATAATTCCCTTAATCAAAATAAAAGTATTAGCCCAAAAGTAGACAATACATACTTAACAGGCAGTGTCGATTCTGATATATTTATTGAGCGTGAGAACGCTCGGGTCAAAAACAATGATCCTATGGACTATGCATTTGACAAAGATTTGAAAAATGATGATGTTTTAAGCAAGGTGTATGAATCTGCATCAACTAATACTAAAAATAATTCAAATTCACAAATGGATGCTTACAAAAATAAGTATGCGGATAAAAATGATGAATTAAAAAGTGAAAATAAAAATATGAAAAAAAGTTCTAAAATAAGAATTAATGATGGAAAAATGGCAATAATCAATTTTGATGATAATTGGAAAAGCCAATATGCAAATGCAAAAGCTATCCTTGATGAATATCAATTCAAGTCGACCT
>JACDCB010000198.1 GCA_013694585.1 Candidatus Nitrosopumilus sp.
TATTAACATCCCCCCCCCCTTAAACGCTCTACGAGGTGACAAACTATTAATTAATACTAAACATAGAAATCCATATAACTTTAGATTTGCATTCGACTAATAATTAATTTATAGAATCATAAGGGGGACATGATAAGAATGTTAATCATATCCTGATTTTTATCAAGTAAAGAAGTGTGAGATAAATCATGAAAAGATTTTCATTTAGGTAATAATTTTAGATTTATGAAAGTTACAAGATTAAAGGTTTTCATGCCCAGTCTCTGGTTTTTAGTTAGCAGCATAGATCCAATAAAAAATACAAGCATTAACATATTTATCACCTCAGATAGAACATAAAGTGTGATTTGACCTCTGGTTAATTCTACCTCTAGTAGTCAAGAAAATGCAATATTATGTAACGGACTCACTAAAGTGTATGGGTCACAAACTGCCGTTGATCAAATTAATTTACAAATCAAAAGTGGAAGTATATTTGGCTTATTGGGCCCGAATGGGGCCGGTAAGACTACAGTGATTAAGATGTTAACTGGCTTATCTAAACCAACTCAAGGGAAAGCACTAGTTGCAGGCTATGATGTTACTACTCATTCTTTAAAAGTGAAAGAAAATATAGGTTGGATTTCATCTGAGGTAATTTTAGATGACTCTCTTACAATAATGGAAAATATTTGGATTCAATCTAGGTTACATAGTATGAACAATACTTGGAAGAAAAAAGCAACAGGGTTATTGAAATACTTGGAATTGGATGAAAAAGACAATAAAAAGGTTGGAAAATTTTCGACGGGGATGAAAAAGAAGTTGGAAATCATCATGGCACTATTGCATGATCCTAAGGTACTGTTTATGGATGAACCAACAATTGGGCTAGACGCAAATTCCAGAAGATTGCTTTGGAGATTGATAAGGAAAATAAATGCGCAATACGGAGTTACAATATTATTAACTACTCATTATATCGAAGAAGCTGATGTATTGTGTGATGATATTGCGATAATTAACAATGGTAAAATTGTAGCTACCGGCTCACCACAACAGCTAAAGTCTAGAGCCAGCGGCGACATTGTGGAAATTGATTTCTTCTCATATTTCGACTATAAGGTTTTAGATAGTGTTAGTGGGATACTAAAAATAATTGAAATAGGTTTAGACAATAGTGATAAAGAAAAAAGAACACGATCAGAGAGCTCTTTGAGATTACGTATTAAAGTCAGGAATGCAGAAACTATTTTACCAGAGTTAATTTCTAAAATATCAGAGTTTCAGCCAGCACTTATTAAATCAATCAAGATAGAAAAACCAAATTTGGAATCAGCTTTCCTAGAACTGACCGGAAGACGATTTGAAGAAATGGAAGAAACAACCTATGATCAAAAATAGAGTCTGTCAAAACCAGGTATAAAAAGTCAAGACAAGAATGATTAGAATATTAAATCAATTTATTGGATTGTATGTAAGGGAAATAAAAAACACGTTTAGAAGTCCAGCCATAATCGTATTAAGCATCATCCAACCTTTATTATGGATAATTTTTTTTGGGAGCAGTTTTGCATCCGCACCAAGAGCGTTTCTTGAAGATTTCTTTCATACGGATAATTACATAGCTTTCCTTGTATCAGGACAGCTTTCTACTTCGATGCTATTTGTAGGAATGTTTAGTTCATTAAGTCTCATTCAAGATAAGAAATCCGGATATCTTAGAAGAATAATGGTCACACCTACTAGAAATTATACTATATTCCTATCAAAAGTATTGGGAGCTTCAACCCGCGGGATGCTGCAAGTTCCAGTCGTCTTTGCTGGTGTAATGTTATTTGGCGTACAAGTTCCGGACATAATTGGAATAGCGGCTTTTATAGTATCACTATTCCTTCTAAGTTTAGGTCTTTCTTCGATATATCTATTCTTAACTATGAAAAGTTCAGACTGGCAAATCCCCACTGTAGTATCTAACTTCATAAACCTTCCTCTGATGTTTTCTAGTACCGCATTGTTTCCAAACGAAAACTTTCCGACTTGGATGCAAGTAATTTCAAACCTAAATCCCGTTTCATTTTCGTCTACGTTTGGAAGAGAAATTATTATTTCTGGCAGTATTGCTAATGCTAACTGGCTGCTTTTTTTTTATCTCTTAATTTTTGCTACCATCATGTTACTAATAGGCGTAATAGTCGCGAGTAAAACTTTAAAAATTGATTGATCTAGAATTTACAATGAGTTACCCATTCACATACTACATCACTATACAAATTGTTCATTCACTTGTCAGGCTGAATTGTAATAAGATCAAAAGTAAATCTTGATTGAATTTGAATAATCAGGAAATAACATTTTCTAGGTTAATTTCGGAATTGATCTACCCTTTCTGAAAGAATCATATGCATAAATGGAGTAATGATGATGCCGAACAAGTCATACTTATTAAATGAATAGCGCCTCAATTGCTAGTGTCATTCTATAAGACCATTTATCGTGTAAAAGGATATTTACTAGTAATACTCAATCATAATTACAATATCATCTAAATTAGTAAGTATGTTATTAATCTCAAAAACAAATTACCTATATTGTATTGAGGCAATTAGAAAATTATATGATGTAACCTTCAATAGTAATTTAATAATGGATCAAGCTTATGCAAGATTTAGCAAAAAAGTGTTTTTATGAGTGAAGAGAATCCCGAATTTAAGGACATATTCTATATGATGTTTAAATTTTCAGATGTAGTGTAACCAATAATTAAAATGTAGCAAATAATTACGTTTAAGGCTATTTCAGGAAGCATTAAACATCGTTTCCCCACTTTGTACTTATGAGAGCAACTATAGGAATTCCTATTGTACATGCGGTCACCGGGATTTGACATCTAGTAGTATGGGAATTCACATACTAAAAGCATGATGGTAGATAATTAAGCGTGAGTATTAGAGCCTATGCATAAAATGACATAATAGAAAAGTACGGGTTCGGTGGAATGATTCAAAGATCTGTGAGTATTCGTTATTAATTCTACGATTTTTGCAATATTAAGAGATTTTATTATTTTCAAACTTTAACTATTACCGCGCCTGCCACGCTCCAAAATAATAATTAATTTCAAACGAGTTTATGATAAGTGATTAATTATATATTAAATCAGCAAACCTTGTAAGACGATTGCTATAAGCCTTCTTATAAAAAAGACTAAAGTATATGCAGTGTTATATTATACTATGACTCTTAGGATAAAATGTAAACAATGTGATTTTGATCATATTTCAAACATATACCGCTTGGATGAACATAATTTTCATAGACATTTTTCAAATCTTGAAAGTTGTCCTAGCTGTGGACATGTATCTAAATGTGATGAATCAGACTATAAATTTTAATTAGTCAGAGTACAATTGTTGGTTTAATAGCCTATACGAAGGGACAATGGAAAAAAGAAAGGATCTAAAAAGATAAATAAAATAGCGTAGATGAAATTTTATGAATTTTCTTGGATATCTAACTTTTTTCCTAGCTGTGATTTTCACAGTGTTTATGAATTTTCTTGGATATCTAACTTTTTTCCTAGCTGTGATTTTCACAGTGTTTTTTATAATTTGCATGGCTATTCAACAAATAGTAACTTATCATAATATCCTAGAAAAGGCAAGAAAATTTTCTAACAATAAATTTCTCTGAAGAATTAGTTTAACAAAACTAGATCATTGATAACGATTCAAAACATTATTTCCTACATCCGTGTGTATGCAGATCCAATTTTGAGAATTACGGACTACATTCAATCTACCAACAGTAATTGTAGTTAATGATTGAATAGGTGGGCATGGAATACATTAGGTATATGGGAACTGTTACTTAATCTAAATTGAAGGTTAATGTCATTGATCTTTGTTTAGATGTCTTTAATCTTGTAACAAATATTATGTAAGGTTTTTCAAATCTATCTTTTGATATAGAATGTCAATGACCTCTATCGCATGTATTATGTTAGTAACTGCTTCGAAGAAAAGATTTTGATTAAATCCATCAAAATAAAGATTCTTACTTATCTCGATAGATTCTAAATCATCAATATTAATCAGTGCTCTTTTATCTAAACTTACTGGATTATGGTTTTTATGGATAAAAACATAATGTAAATTCATTTGTAATAATGATAATTGCATATTACTTAGGAATTCAAAACCATTGTTTTTATGATTTGAAATTTGACTATTTAGTTGTTGATTGAATATATAAGACGTTGAAATTTTGACAATTTCAGCTTCATTGAGGATTATAATGTTGTAGCCATATCTATCGTTGACAGTTACCTTTCCAATAAAATCAATTTTCTGAGATTTTGCCAGATCATGGTCTGACTCTACCTTTAGTTTGGATAAATCAACCCATTTGTATATGTTGTCCAGTATTTCTTGCAAATTGAAATTAATATTAAATAGATTATTTTTAAACATATTGATTAGTGTCTGAGCAAGAAATACGAATGTTTGTTTGCCCTATGCTCGCCACATTTACAATAATACAATTATTTATGATCTATTGAATTTTGATTAGTTTATAATTCTCCATGTCTATGAGGAAAAATAACGAAATGAACCGTCTGATATAGTTATTCTGGAAATATTGTGAAATTTTGTCTAAAGAGATATTTCACATGGTGAGGTACCTCCCTGGTCATATGATCGTAAAAATAGAACGTATCACCAAGATGAACGGACAGGCGCACAGGTCCGATACCCGTTGCCGGTGGTTAGATAGATATTCATCTGGATTTGACATCCATAGTAGGGAATTCATATGTTAAAAACTTGACATTAGAGAATGATAAATGGTAAGCGATAAGCCATAATAAACCTAGTAAATAGCAAAAAGGCATCAGTAAACTTTTGACCACGTCATCATCCAAATTGGTTTCAAGCCTCATGCTTTTTGATAGGTTTTGGTAAGGAATCTATAGCCTCAATAAAAGTAGTTTGCGACTTACCTTCGTTGCCATAGACCTTATTACAACACTATTTATGACATGAATGTAGCCTTATTACTATTTTCTAGGTTGTTAGCATTTATTCAAAAAAGTAAATAAACATATTGAATTCTTATGATAATATGTATAAAATATTCATTTTTATTAAAATTTATGAATATAACATAAATTTATCTACTAATAACATGAAGACAGACAAACACCTAACCGGTTTTAGTGTTGTCCATAGCTAAACGACTAAATAAAAATCAAAAAAATATCCATCTCTGGGTTTGGCAAAATTAAGTTCATATAATAAAAGGTTGGCAGATTTAAATAACTAGTTAATCAGACCTAATTTAGACCCCGATCTTCAGGTATCATTAGTAACGGTGTTCAGAAGGTTAATTATACTTCAAAAAAAATATTGTGTAGGCGAGTCAAATATTGTTTAATCTAATGCGTCTTTTATCTTTACTTTAGCCTTGTTCAATGTCTCTGAACTAGGCTTTCCTTCTGCGTGATCTTTAGTTGTTTCTGCCTTTGCTTCAGCGTCTTGAGAGGCGTTTTTCATTTTCTTTGCAGCGTCATCAATAATATTGTCAGTCATTAATAATGGATATATAATATTGTTTATATAACTAATACTTTGGAAAGTTGAATTTTGTTTCAACGGTTTATAAGCAGTTTCATGCAATTTCGTAAATATAAGAGCAATTAAAGTATTTTAACTTAATTTAAAAGATTAAGAAAACCCTTTCTATATAATTTAAATTTTTTTATCCAAGATAATCATTTTCTAAGAACAAGAGACGACACCTCATAGGGTCTTTTCAGACCATTTCTTTCAAATTGATAGCATTTGCAAATTCATATCTATGTATTAACCTTTATTGCCCAAATATTTTGATGATACAGTATGCATTATTACTGATATTGACTATATCGATATCAACAAATATCCTTGGTACAGCTCATGCCCGTCAAAACATTTCTGAAGAAATTTACAATATGTTCAGTAATTTGACACCGGGTTATCTTGGAGTCAAGAATTTCTCTTATGAACATCTTGGCGGGTTTTCAATAAGTTCTTTACCAAGCATCAATACAAGTAATAATTCCAAATGAAAGAAATGTAATTTATCAAGAAATTAAGGATATGGTAAATTACAGTTTATGCAGAAGAGATCTCCTTTGGATGGAAATTGTCGATTCTCCATAGTTAAATTGCATTTATCACAAACAAATTCTACAATAGGAATCTTTGCAGTATCCATGTCTAAATAATTAGTTTTATCACTGATTATCTTTAGGTTTTCTAACTTTAATTTATGATACAGCATTACTTTTTCAGGTGTGCCACTCTTAAATTTCTCATATTTTTCTAAATTATTCTGAACATCTTCATCAAGAGACATTCTGAGAATAATTAGATTCTGAGGCTTATAAATTTACAAACGCAGTAAATGTGTATAATTTAACCTTACGTAGAACGAATTGAATCTCCCTTGTTTGCTGTTATTACAAGTCTCCATCTATCAGAACTCCTTTTATCAATTTTTGTGATAAAGCATAAATCAGAACATTCTTGATTCTCTAACTTTCTTGCATTCTATATTAATTAGCACTTATTCAAATTACCATGACGAAATCTGGTCCGATATAGATTCCAGAAATCTTCGCGCTGATTTCCTAGTCATTTATATTATTTTACTTTTTATCACTGACTCTTTAATACTATAATATTTAATGAGAAGAAAATGAAAGAAAAAAATTATCAATATTTTTGTTTATCAGGCTACAGATAGATGTATGACTTTATCTCAGTGAAAAGAAAAATAATAGAAGGGAGCAAATTTATGCAACCCTTTATTAAACAACCGTACGTAATCTAAACTCATCCACAATAGGGTTTTCGGGCTGTATAGAATTGATGGCTGTAACCTCTGCTCTTATAGTGTAGTTTCCATTACCTTCTAGAAATGGTGCATCGATATGATATGCCCCAGTGCTGCTAAAATCAGGACCATATACGTTTGTTTCGTTATTATTGCTCTTTATTAATTTCAAAGGCAATGATTCGCCAGCGGTAACAAATGTTCCTGTAAATCCTCTTTAAAATACCGATATCAGCATGAAACCCCACGGTTTTGTTCATTATAAATAGACTATCTTTATTAGCTTGTGAATTTCACTGATGAGAAAATATAATAATTTTTTTTGATTAGATGAATTACGATATCAAACCTAATA
>JACDCB010000203.1 GCA_013694585.1 Candidatus Nitrosopumilus sp.
TAATATGTGTGTACATCTAGTAAATATTGCTTCAGGGATCACCTTTGGGCATTCTGACCTCGTCTCGAGTTGCAGTCACAATATTGGATGTAAAAGCCTTAGTATTTTCCTAAGGCGATCCTTTTACCCGCAGTCTAATCTGGGTTACCAAACATGGAATTAACATGTAGTATGTTGATAACCTATTACTCACCAATAATCTTGACTAGAACCCTTTTCTTTCTATTTCCATCAAATTCACCGTAAAAGATTTGTTCCCAAGGACCAAAGTCTAACTTGCTTTTGGTAACTGCGACAACTACTTCCCTTCCCATGATTTGCCGCTTTAGGTGGGCATCAGCATTTTCTTCGCCCGTATCATTATGTCTATACTTTTTAATAGGCTCATGCGGTGCTAATTTTTCTAACCATTCATGAAAATCATGGTGTAACCCTTCTTCATCATCGTTGATAAATATGCTAGAAGATATATGCATTGAATTAATTAAACACAAACCTTCTTTGATCCCGCTTCGATTTAAGATCTTTTCCACATCAATAGTTATATTGATTAGTTCAAATCTTGATTTTGTATTAAACGTTATATATTCAGTAATCGAATTCATTTCTTTAGAAACAATTTATCAATATAATAACCTAGTCATTTTAAGTTCTGATTTTAGACGATCTCCTATCGATATTTTATCTCAAAAAACTAAAAAAAAAACCAAAAACAAAGAAAAAATAGTAAAACCCCTGAGGGGTATTTGTTATATTAGTTGGTGCTGTTTTGGAGAGCTGCTGTAGATGCTAATGGATTTTCGCTTTCAAGTCCGTCAGAGGGAACTTCGTTAAGTCCGTTTAATGGTGATAAACAATCGCCATTTTGTTGACTGTTCAAATTAAGACTGTTACCAGTTAAAGCGTTAAATTCTGGTGCTATCGATTGTGCGTCAGAACCACCTGCTTGGTCTTGTGTTGGGCCTTGTTCTGCTGAACTACTTGCTTCTTGTCCTAGTGCACTGTTACCAGTACAGGATTCGCCCATAAGGGTTGCTGATACATTTGGAATATACATTCCAACAATTCCCGCTACGAGTAAGGCTGAAACTATTCCTGTTATTATTTTGTTCATCAGGTTGAAAAGTCTTCTATCCTATTTACCCATTTTTTAACAATGTTTGGATGAATTATCTTGACCAATCGTAGATAGCAATATTAGTATAACAATCTATTTTATTTTGTTCTTATAAAATAAATAGCGATGCTCTCATTCGATCATTCAGCCTGCTTTCTTGTTTTATGTTGATTTTTATCCCTAAACTAGAGATCATGTGATGCTTTTAGAATACCAGGAAGTGCTACCGTTCTTTATACCTACTCTAACTCATTTTTTCAGAAAGAATTACTCTCCTTTGAATAATTAGAGTGAGGCGATAATAGGAGTATATGATTGATTTTATGGATTAATTCGTATTTAAATAATTGAAAATGTAACTGAATTCTTTAATGAGCGAACTTAGAAATCAAGTTAAGGACGAGACGATATGAACCTGCTTTCAACTCTGTTCATGCTTCTTGTTGCTATTGCTGGCATAAGGTAATTTTGTTAATGTCTTAGTTACTAAAATACTGGTTACCTTGGCGCAAAAGCAAGTAAAATCGTAAATTACTTGTACTACTTTAAAGTTACACTGCTTGGATGGCTTTTTATGTTTGCGATTCTTGCACCAGCTATTCTTAGATTAAGTCATTATAAAAATAAATCAAAATGTGGTCCTCAATGAAGAATAAAATATTGGCACAAATCATGACGTAGTTTTCCAAATCACTATGATTATAGTACAACAGCTGATACCTCCTTGTAGTTTGTAGTATAAACAACTTTACTACTTATGCTGAACGAATATCCTAGTCAATTTTAGTAGGGAAGATTACTTGTGATGGAGTAATGTTTGGAATTAATATACCAAAGTAAGCCATTGAGTATAAACCAGATCAATTAATTTAATACCTAAAAAGCGGTTGGTATGATTGGAATTATGCTTGATTTGAAACCTCCAATTTCTCCCTTTACTATTGAACATCTATCCAAATCCATTAGGACTGGGGAGTTGCTTCCTTCAGAATTGACAGTACTCTGCCTAGACAAAATTAAGAAATTCAATCATAAACTAAATTCTTTCATAACTGTCGTTAGCGATGAAGCAATTTTCGAATTTGCTGAAAAATGTGATAAACGGGTGAAACAAAATGATCTTTTGGACCCATTACATGGAATTCCATACTCCATTAAAGATGTAATTCATGTAAAGAATCTCAAGTTTACCGCAGGGTCGAAATTTTATTCTAACTACCTATCTAATACCACCGCATCAATTGTAAAAATCTTAAACAAAAAAGGGGCAATTCTTATCGGCACAAATAATCTAAACGAATTTGCTTCAGGAATTACAGGTAAAAATTCCATCTTCGGGGACTCAAAGAATCCTTGGGATTTATCTAGAATATCCGGAGGTTCTAGTGGTGGTTCTGCAGTTGCCGTAGCTGCTGGTATGGTTGTATTTTCTTTAGGAACAGATACAGGGGGTTCCGTAAGAGTTCCAGCGTCCCTCTGTGGTATGGTGGGAATGAAGCCTACTTTTGGCTTGATAAGTACATCGGGCGTTTTTCCACTTTCACCATCTTTAGATCATATCGGGTGGCTAACAAGAAGTGTGTGGGACGCCAATTCTATTTTTAAAAGTCTATGTAATCATAAAAATTGCATGAAAATAAAAAAAAATACATTGCTTAACAACAAACCTTTGAATACTTCGTCATTAGTTATAGGAATTCCGAAAGGATATTTCCTTCAAGTCATGGATTCTCGTATTAAAAAAATGTTTTTTGATTTCTTAAAGCTTGTTTCACAATCTCCAATATTGGTAAAGAACTTTGACATTAAGTATACAAATTACTTTTTCTCTAGCTGGAAAACGGTGAGATTATATGAGGCTTCTAAGGTTCATGCTAAACGGCTTGAATCAAATAGGGGCCAATTTGGGTCTGATGTGATGAAAATGTTCTTTGAGGGAACTCACATTACTACTGATGATTACACTCAGGCCAAAAAACAAATAAAAAAAATTAAGCATGAATTTATGAAACTTTTTCATAGTGGAATTAACGCGATTCTAATACCAACCACTGTTATTATGGCGCCCAAACTACGAAAAGTTGATATAAAAATCGATGATCTCCAACTGAGTGTCCGAGAGGCTTTACTAAGGAATACCGTATTGTTCAACAGTATTGGAATACCTGCAATTACAATTCCACTGGGATTTGTTACCGAAAAAGAAATTATACTTCCAGTGGGTCTTCAAATAATCGGCCCCCCGCGTGGAGATCATTTAGTTTTGTTCGTGGCACAAAAGATGGAAGAACTTGTTGGATCAAATAGTATGTTGAATCCTGCTATTAGGAAAGAGGTCTAGTTTTAATTCAACTATTGATCATCAAGAAAAAAAGAAACAAAATTTAGTTTATTAATTTTTACATGCAATGATTGACTGTATCTTGATATTTGATACTTTCACATGATACCCCCGATAATCCATCAATTAACTATTGTAGCTAAATTTAGATTGACGATATATTAAGAATGAAAATTTAAAGTATAGTAAATTCAATTAGAAGATGATTGATCTAATGGATAAAAAACTACTTCTAGAAGAAATGAATGCAGATCAGGTTAAAAATGTGGTCAATAACAATTCAATTGCATTCATTGTTCTCGGTTCTTGTGAAAATCACGGGGACCATCTACCTTTTGGCTCTGACTCCATATTTCCATTGAATCTTGCTAAAATCATATTAGGAAATATTATCAAGAACAATCCTTCTTCAGAACATAACTATTTCATTTTACCCGTCATGCCTTACGGAGTTAGTATACATCACAATGATTTTCAAATGACTTTGAGTCTAAAATTTTCTACAATGATTTCTGTGATCGAAGATGTGCTAGATAGCTTGGCAAAAAATGAAATCAAAAAAGTACTTATAATAAATGGTCATGACGGTAATATTGCACCAATAGAAGTAGCTTCTCGAAATTTAAAAGACAAATATTCCGATATGGTTATTGCATGTCTTGAATCATGGTGGATACTCGTTGGACAAAAAAACAAGAATATCTTCAATGTATGGAATGGGCTAGGTCATGGTGGAGAAGCAGAAACTTCTGCGATGATGGCAATAAGACCTGATCTAGTTGACATAAAGTCTGCTCCGGAACAGATTATTCCAAACCTACCTGGGGATGATATTCGACTTTACTGGAAATTTAGTGAATTAACCAGAACTGGAGCAACTGGTGCGCCCAAAAAGGCATCAGTTCAAAAGGGACAGGAAATTATAAATATTCTCGAAAGGGTTGTTCTAGATTTCATAAACAAGATGAACCATAGCAATTGGAAATATGGGGTATCAACAAATAATTTAGAATAGCTTATTATCATGGCTGGGAAAATCTCATTTTTTTCAATTTTCGGTACTTTCTTAATTCTCGTCCTCAGGCCTAATTGCCGACCACCATTTAGGAAGAAATGAATCAATCAAAGGAGAAACTAGTTTGCATTTTGACCATGTAACAAGCAAGTACCTGTATTAGCTTTCCAATACGGGACTTTTTCTATGATAGTTTCTTTGCCAATTCAGAGATTCTTTTTCCTAGCGCTCTTGCTACCTTGATGTCTGCCTCAGTAATTTCTTTATTTGACATAGGTCCCACAATTCTGCTAGGACCATAGGGACTTCCACTCTGAGTTAGTTCGGGGACGGCGTAGGGAACACCCACGATGATCATTCCATGGTGAAGCATAGGAAACATCATAGAAATAGCAGTTGTTTCTTGACCGCCATGGACCGAAGCAACTGCGGTAAATACCGCACCCAGTTTGCCTATCAGTGATCCTTTCATCCATAAATCGCTCGTTCGATCCCAAAGAGCCTTCATAGGAGCAGCCATATTTCCAAACCTTGTGGGTGATCCAAAAATAATTGCATCATAATTTGGCATTTCGTTTACCAAATCATCAACTTTGTTAGTTGGATATGTATTAGTCAGGTCTTCAACGATTTTTGACCACTCGGGGTTTTGTGAAATTACTTCTGATCGAACATCGTCTGCAATTCTTCGAAGGGTCACGCTCGTATTTGGAACCTCCTTTGCTCCGTATGCAATCTCTTCGGCCATTTTAGTTGTGTTTCCATATCTTGAATAAAAAAGAATAAGAATTTTTGAAATTCTTTGACATTATCAAATGGTTCTTATAAAGTTATATAAATTATATATATAACATGAAAAGTTAGAAATTCTTAATCTCGCAACTACAACGGCTGCCAAAAAAGGAACTCTGTCTAAACTTATCATGCTTTGATTGTTTAAACTTGATTATTTCTGAAGCCAAGGACTTCCTCATAATTGGATAAAACTTAATATTTGTAATTCATAATATCAAGTTTATAGTTGGGAATTCTTAGTTTCTTAATAGGTTTAGTGATATCCACTTTCCTAATTTATGTAGTTACGAAATTGCTGGGTGAAAAAGAGGGATTTAAAACTGCCTTCTTTGCTGCTCTTTTAGGCTCAATTATGTTTGGAATTGTTTCTTACATATTTGGAAATGGCGTTTTTGCGGCAGCAATAGGGGGTATTATCTGGTTAATATCAATCAAGTGGCTTTATAGCACAGGATGGCTCAAGGCTATTTTGATTGCAGTTGTTATCTGGATCGTAGTATCAATAGTTGGCATCTTTTTGCCAACATTTCCAAATCCCTTTTAACACTTCCATGGCTTTTCAAAATTTAGAATATGGGCAATAAGAATCGTTGATATCTTAAATCAATTTTACCTTGCATCATTGAATTTTTGCTTGTACTATTAGAACTGAGAGATTAGATATTGTAATTTTTGTCCGACACATTAATTAACATGTTTTTCTATCTTGGAGCATGTTGGAGCTAAATAAAAAGGAATAATCTGGCGTTAGATTCAATCAAAATGACTAATCTGGACCTTGAGAATCATTAAGTGTAATCATTAACAATTGCCAAACCAAATCTATTATTTACCTCATTGGATGCAATCTCAAATAAATCTTATTCTAGTTAATGGATGTAGATGATCGACTTGCAATATGTATTAATTTTTTATCCTGAGATCATACTTTTTCTTGATTATTTTGGCACGGTAGCATTTGCAATTACGGGAGCCTTCAAAGCAATAGAACAAAAAGCAGACATCGTAGGAGTAGTAATTCTTTCCAGTGTTACAGGGCTCGCAGGTGGACTGATTCGAGATGTTATTTTTGGAAGATACCCCCCAACTGCCTTATCAGATCCTATGTATCTAATCTTATCAATCATTACAGGCTTTTCTATTTTTTTCTTATATCCTCGATTGAAAAAACATTGGGGCTTATTTTTAAAATGCGATGCGGTGGGATTAGGAGTATTCACGGTAATCGGAGCAAGCGCAGCATATTCGATTTTTGGCCCAAACTTACTTCTCGTTTCTATTGGAGGGCTGATAACAGCTACGGGCGGAGGAATCCTTAGAGACATCCTTGTAAATGAAATTCCATTGGTATTTGTTAGAGAACTATATGCAACAGCTAGCTTCGTAGGAGTTGTTGTTTTTTATATCTTGATAATTTTGTCTGATCCAGTGATAGCAGCAATCAGTGGAATTATTTCAGCCACGGGTATTCGGTTATTAGCCATAAAGTATGCGTGGAATTTACCAAAGGTTAAAACTTGACATTTAAAAACAACGATTCCTTCAATATTTTAGCAAATTCAAATTCAAAATTGCAATAAGTCGGCCCTAAAAGAAGGAGAGGTAATCGGTTTCAATCGAGTAGGTCGCTATTTTTATATCTGACGACCAAATTGAGATGCTTGAAAAATTAAAATTGCATTCGCAAAGACATTATCGATGACATTAGCAACGTTTAATTCCAATAATCGTTAAAAAAACTATATAAATTGGAGTACATGAATAGGAGATGCTTGGATATCCGTTGAATTCTAATAATGTTCCTTTAAAAGAAAACAATACACCAAGAAGTAAAGAAAAAAATCATAATACTATAACCACTGTTAATCCTGCTACTGAAGAAATTATTAAAGAATACCAACTCATATCAAAGGATGAAATTACAACTTTAGCTACAAAATCTAAAAAAGCTTTTAAAGAATGGAAAAAGGATTATCGAAAGAGAACAAGCTTTCTATATGCCTTTGCAAATGAATTTAAAAAGGAAAGGGAAAGACTTGCTCGAATAGCTACGTCAGAGATGGGAAAAACCATTAAAGAAGCAAGGTCTGAAATAGACAAGTGTATTTGGGCTGTAGAATATTTTGCTGACAACGGCGGTGTCTTTTTACATGATGAAGTTATCAATACTGACGCTAGGAAATCTATTGTCACATTTGAACCGTTAGGGGTAATCGCAAGCCTCATGCCTTGGAATTTTCCCTACTGGCAGGCTCTTAGATTCGCTGCACCGTCACTAATAGCAGGTAATACAATTATCTTGAAACCTTCCAGTGTTACTATGCAATGTGGATTGGAAATAGAGAAGGTTTTTGAAAAGGTTGGTTTACCAGACAATGTTTTTAAAACAATTATTGCTTCCTCTGTTGAAGCGGAATATTTAATCAACTCTGAGGATGTTAGTGCCGTTACTTTTACTGGTAGCGTACCTGTGGGTGCAAAGGTGGCCAAGCATGCAACAGCTCACTTAAAAAAAATAGTATTAGAGTTAGGAGGTAGCGATCCATTTATCGTTTGTGAAGATGCAGATATAGATAAAGCGTCAAGTGGAGCTGTAAAAGGACGCTTTATAAATTGTGGACAAAGTTGTATTGCATCTAAGCGCTTTATTGTTGTCAAAAATGTTGCTTCGCAATTTATTGAAAAATTTGTTGAAAAGACAGAAAAATTGAAGATCGGAGATCCGCTATCAGAGGAGACTGATATCGGACCGTTAGTAAACTCTTCTGCACTAGAAAGTATAGACGAAATGGTACAGAGATCTTTGAAAGAAGGTGCAGAATTGGTAACGGGTGGACAACGGTTGAGCAAGAAAAATGGAGGTAATGAAAAAGGGTTTTTCTACAAACCCACCATTTTAAAAAATGTTACTCCTAAAATGGAAGTGGCGAGAGAAGAAACATTTGGTCCAGTTGCGCCCGTAATAGTGGTAGAAGATGAACAAGAAGCATTAGAAGTAGCAAATGATACACAATTTGGCCTCGGTGCAAGCATTTGGACCCAAAATTTGGGGAAAGCGGAAAGATACTCAAAATTACTTCAGGCAGGAATTGTTACGGTCAATAATGTTGTTGTATCAGATCCTAGAGTTCCCTTTGGTGGAATCAAAAATAGTGGATTTGGTAGGGAATTATCTAAGCATGGAATGTTTGAATTTGTAAATATCAAGTCTATAAGATTCTATGATCAGTTGATACATCATCACTATGTTGAATAAAAAGTAA
>JACDCB010000213.1 GCA_013694585.1 Candidatus Nitrosopumilus sp.
CCATAAGACCCCATCCACATGAGTTCTCACTATATGCAGACGTATGAAATATAGGTTGAAATGGTAGAGAAGACCAAAGTATGAGATAAAACAAAGGTTAATAACACTGGATTAACACAGTTCTAAATAATTTTTTTGGAGGGGTTGTCTAGACTGGTTAGGATACCTGCCTTACACGCAGGTGGTCATGGGTTCAAATCCCATCCCCTCCATTGTATTCACGGGTTTATACATAATGCTTTTATCTAGAAAAATCAAAGTTTTATTTGTCCTCTAAACGAATGTCAATAAAAGAAAATCATAAATTTCAGTATTATAGTAATTTAGAAAATAGTAACCATAATAATCAGACTTTTGGTTCAAACCAATCACCAACTATTTCATCCAACAATCGAGAAGACGTCGATGCGATAAAAAGAAATATTGAAATTGTTACTAAACATCTTAAACCTTATGTATCAAGAATATTAGATCAAATCCTACAGAATATCCCAACTAATGCAAGGATAATATGTGAATATATAATTGCAGAACAGAATGAAATAAATATCAAGGAATCGACCAAAGAGACAAAAATAAAGAGAATTGCTCACCTATCAAAACATTTTCAACATCAAAAAACATTTTGTGACATGACTAAGGATGATATCCTAGATTACCTTAACAGTTTAAGAAAATCTTCCACAGAGGACCCCACACACAGAAGCATAGGAACATGGAATGCAAGGCAAATGTTATTTCTAAAATTCTTTCGATGGTTATACAATCCACAGGAACCAGATAATAGAAGAAGAGATACTCCTGATTGTATGAAAGGAATAAAGCAGCTTCCAAGAAAAGAGAAATCACCATATAAACCAGAGGATATGTGGAGTGCCGAAGAACATGCTATTTTCTTAAAGTATTGTCCTTTCCCTCGTGACAGGTGTTATCATTCTATGGCTAACGATACATCGGCTAGGCCTCATGAGATATTAAATCTAAAAATCAAAGATGTAAAGTTTAAAATCTCTTCTGAAGGAATACAATATGCAGAAGTCACTGTAAATGGTAAAACGGGTCCTAGAACTTTGCCGTTGATTGATTGCATTCCATATTTAAAAGAATGGTTATTAAGCCATCCTTATGGGAATATTCAAGATTCTTGGCTTTTCATATCGTTAAGTGATAAGAATGGATTAACCTGTAAAAATAATAATAATAGTTCAGTCAATAATACAAAACCAATTACAATACCTCAATTATCAGTTAACGGATTATTAAAAAGATACAAAATTCAATATCGTAATCTTTTCCATAAATTTCTTGAAGATAAAGAAGTTCCCGAGGTTGATAAATCCTTAATAAGGAATATCTTAACTAAGCCTCTCAATTTATACATACTACGCCATTCGGCTTTGACTGAAAAATCAAAAATTGTTAAAGAACATATACTTAGGAGTCATGCGGGATGGTCGATAACAAGCAAGATGCCACAACGATACATTCACTATTTTGGAAACGAATCATCAAGGTCGATACTAAAGGCAAAAGGCATTATTAAAGAAGGTGAAGATTTTGCTCAAAATATTTTAAGATCAAGACAGTGTCCCAATTGTAACGAACCCAATAAACAGGGTTCAAAGTTTTGTATCAAATGTAGAATGGTCTTAACTTATGATTCTTATTCACAAGTAAGA
This sequence comes from Candidatus Nitrosopumilus sp., assembly GCA_013694585.1. GTDB lineage: Archaea > Thermoproteota > Nitrososphaeria > Nitrososphaerales > Nitrososphaeraceae > Nitrosocosmicus. The sequence goes on from JACDCB010000213.1 coordinate 1,680, forward strand.
GATGAAGATAAACAAAAAATTGACAAATTAGAGATTGATATGTCACTATTAAAGGAAGGCATGAACAGAATCTTCTTGCTCATACAACATAATCCCATTTTAGCACATGCAAAGCCTGAAGTATTAAGTGAAATAATAAAAGCAAATTCTTGATGTCAGAACTTCTATTAAAGCTGTAGGCAAGTCATTAGATTTGATTATTGATGTTAGTTCTTAGTAGAAAATCAATCTCGAAGAGAAAAATTATTATCTCTTAGTATTGGTATCAGTAATTCATATTATAGACCCACCGAAAATGAAATATTAGAAGATTATCTAAATGTAGTAGATTTTTTGTCAATAGATAAGGAAAATAAATTACAAAAAGAATGGAAACTCTATAAAGAAAAATGGACGAAGAGAGTCCTGCTATAAAAGGAGAATTACAAGAAAAAGATGAACAAATTAAACGGCTAAATGCAAAATATGAACAGGATTTTAGAATGATAAAAGAAGAAATGACTAAACAGTTTGTTCAAATAATGAAATGATTCAGCAAAATCCATTACTTGCAAATGTTAAACATGAGGGATTATAGAAATTTTAGTACTTGTCCATCTTTTTTAATTAATTATTGAATTCGATATAAAAAAATATTCTGTTAGATGAACAATAATATATAATAAATCGAACATTATTTGGTTCTTACAAATGTTAAACTATTAAACTCAGTAATATGGAATTCATCTGGAATTATCGCAGACAAATCGTAACACTTAATTCAAGACTGTATTTTAAAAAAATCCCTTATGAAACCTGGTGGCATATCATATTTTAAATAAAAGTTACATAGATATTTTTTGCAATTTTACCAATAAATAATACATCCTGTTCAGTTTAAAATTCGGATCACTTTAATAAAATGACTATATTTAAAAATACTAAATTGATTAGACGTCTGATTATATATAATGATAATTCATATAGTTTTAATTATTATAAATAGTATTAAACAATATTTAGAAGAAAAAGAGTTTGTAGAATTGAATACTTGTTTTTTCTCAATAAATAATTTTATATATTAATATGATAGTTACCTATTATAGTGATGACTAATCAATATGTATGTTATTTAGTAACGGATAACAAAATTACGAATATTCTAAAAAAAGAGAATAGCGATCTGTTTGATTTGCGCGAATCAAACAGATCTAGGATGTTATAAAAATGTCAGACGGACATAATTTTACAACCGTAAATAAACCCAATATGCGTATAACAATATCATACATGGTAGTAAGAAAATGTCTGTAGACTATACTGCTATGCCACATGCAATTTTTAGCTCACCACAAGTAGCAGG
>JACDCB010000224.1 GCA_013694585.1 Candidatus Nitrosopumilus sp.
TTACAGGCCGCCGATGATGGCAGTGACCTCGGCTAATGTAATATCAATGTCTAAGCAAGCCAATAAGGCGACAATTGCGGTAGCACTTAGTCCTGCTTCATCTAATATTACCACTAAGGCTTCAACAGTTGCTACTAGGTCTAGTGCTGCACAAATCTCAGCTACTGATGCCTCTACTGTTAATCCTAATGCAAGTGCAAGACTATCTTGTTGTCCAGGGGTTAATGCTTCTATACATTCTGCACATGCTGTAGCATTTATTGTGGGGAGAGGTGTAGTAGTACCGCCATTTGTGTTGTCGTCACCGCTTCCGACATTTACATCGCCACTGCTGCCAACAGAGCCTGTGCCGTCACATCCTACTACTACAATAACACATTCTAAACTTTGTCCGATATCATCTGCATTTCGAATGTTTTCAAATATGGATGCGTATGCGTTCATGCTTGAATTCATATTCGAATTTAGATTGAATGCCATCACTAACAATGATGCCATTGCTACTACAGTTAAGTACATTTTTGCTTTTTGGGTATTCATTTTGGATTTATTGTTCAATATCTATCAAGAGAGCATATCAAATATTAAATAAAAGAGATATTACTAATGCCATCCTGAATTTGTTACGCTAACAAAAACCAAAAAATGGCTATATAATTAATGAAGGTTAGTGTTTTGGGTGTTATTGTAGAGTAATACCAATTTAGTTTTTAAACAGATAAAAATTTAATGAAATCACTTACAGTGATTCTTTGATAGAAGAATGTTACCTTACAAGGGTTCACCAAAAATTCTTTTTTTTTATTTTCAATTTAATATTGGAAGCAAGTTCCAATGTTCAAATTTGGTTTGAATTTTCTATAAAGGTTTTAATCTTCTTATTTATATAAATTTGATGGTATTTAATATGTATTTATTGGTTTTTGATATATCAGTTTATGCATTGCTATTTGATGGTAGTATAAGACAATATTGCATTTGTTCTAAAGATATCCATTAATTAAATTATTTATGACGTATCTGTATTTCCATATAAACTTCATCTATGAATTTGATTTCCCATCAGTTCAAGTAGCTCATAATAAAAAGAAGTTAGAGCAATAGTAATTAGCGGTATTGTGCTTGAATGACCATTCAAAAAAAATAATTGGCGGCTATCTCGCAGCAATGCTATATCCAAAAGATCTTGATAACCGTATTTTTTTGGTTGTTATGCGCTATGCAACGCCTAAGCAGTCCAAGATGTCAAGAGCTACAAACAGATCTACATCTAGATCCAGTAATAATTCTAACAATTTATCAGCAGTCAGGTCTTCAATAGATAAGCAAACATTAGCATTATTATCAGCAGTTATTGCTGTAATCAAAGCTTCCCTTTGAGCATTTGATAAGTCAGCCAAGCATTCTTCACACACGGCTGGATCAATTGGTCCAACTGGTTTATTATCGCCTACAGTACCTTGGCCACCGCATCCTACAACTACCTTAACACACTCTTCACTTTTACCAATGTCTTTTTTATTATCGGGGTTATCTATGTCAAATGCGTTTGCATTCATGGAGTTTGCATTTACATTAAATGCAGCCATCACTAACAAGGATGCAATTGCTACTACTACTGCTACAGTTAAGTACAATTTACCTTTTGAGGTATTTACTTTGGATTTATTGTTCAATATCTATATCAAGAGAGAGCATATCAATTATTAAATAAAAGAGGTACCGCTAATACTCTACTAAATTTGTTAACTACTTTAGAGCCAGATATACCACAATAGTTAAAGAATAAATGAGTATAAAAGCTAAAAATCAATATTAGCTGTTAGAATAGTAAAAGCAGAGCATTCCTGTAGTAAAATTAAAGAAGAAGCTTTTATTATTCCATTAATTATCTCAAATTCGTAAATAATTTTAAAATTAAAATCATTTTTGATAGTTAATTAATATATCCAAAACTAGAACCCAACTAAAAAAATCAAGGAGATTTAGAACTATATTCTTTTATAAAAATGATTAATAAAAAAATTATTGTTTAGCTTAAAATGCAGCGATGCAGGATTTGATTGTAAGAAAATGATAACAGGAAATTCAAAGGAAGAAATCATGACTTGGGTAATGGACCATGGAAAAAGAGACCACAATTTAACGGATAATGATTTTTCTCCAGAATTAGTAAACAAAATACAAAGTCTAATTACCGAGTCTAAAGAGTAATTATATCCGTTTACCAATCTATAGTCTGTCTGTCATCATATAAAATACCTGTAGTAACACATGTCATTTAATGTTTATTTATAAGCTACCATGTAAAATACCTGTATACAAAAAATAAAAAAAATGACTGCACAAGACCATCATTCTATACAGACTTCAAACAACGTATTAACTCCATCATATAAAATATTAAATAATACCACAGAAATTACAACCACCTTTCTGAGTTTATTTGTAAATGTGACTGATCGTCTAGATGGATTTGGTATAACAAATGGATTTCCCATGATCCTTGAAAATAATCTTTTTGGAATTATAACCACTCTTAAAAATCAAGGCAAAAGAATAAGATACATCACTGAAATAAACAAAGACAATTTATCATATTGCAAGATGATGGGTCAAGTATTAGAATTACGACACCTTGATAAAATAAATGGCGCAATGATGGTAAACGACAATGAATATCTTTCTATCATCGAATCAAAGAAAAAGAACGATGATAAATCATTACCTGTTTATTTGTATAGTAATAATGAATAATTGGTAAGCCAACAGCATCAAGTATTTGATACACTATGGGAAAAAGCTATTTCCTTAAGCAAAAGGATAGAACAAATTGAAGCAAGAGGAAAAAACAAACAAGAGGGAATCGAACTTATCTATGACAAAGACAAAGCGTTAGCCCACTATAAAACAACTATAAATTCAGCCGCAGATGAAATTATTGTCTTTTACTATGCTTCAAATGATTTCAGCTTGCAGACATTACAAGAATTAACCGATATGATTAGAGAGTTAATCAAAAATGTCAAGGTCAAGGTAAAGATCATTGTTTCTCTAAAACATGTTTCAATTCTAAGGTCTCTGAAACTTGACTTTGATAAGCTAGATAAAGCCCCAAACTTTCAGATAAAACATATCAATGGGAATGATTATTCTCTATCCTCATCAAAAAACCTGATAATGCTCCTTGCCGACAGAAAAGAAGTCCTTATTACAGAAACTAATTACAAAACAGACAAAGAAAACAAAGGGTTTGATAATACAATAGAATATACACTCTATTCCACAAGTCCATCGGTTATATACGCTTACAAGATTATCCTTGAGAATTTGTGGAAACAAAATGACCTATATAAAATGCTTGAAATAGCAAATATGAAACTTGAATTTCAGGAGATAATGCAACAAGAGCTAATTCATAATTTTGCAAACGGCTTGAGGAATCCAGTGCAACCCCTCTTAGGTCTTTCAGAAATACTTTTGTCAAAAGAGGGTGATTTAAATAGTTACAAAGACATACTAAAAGTAATACATTACTGCGCTCAAAAACTTACAGCACGAATAAACAATGTCCTAAATACAACTGAAATTGAAAACAATACGTATTACATTAGAAAAGAATTTTTTAATCTGCTGGATTTGTTAGATCAATTATCCTCTTATCATTGCCATAATAACTTTTACAAACATAAGGTAAACTATCAAATCAGTTATCATGGCGATAAAATACATAATAATCTGCCTATGGTATATGCTGACAAAAATAAAATAAAACTATTGATAGATAACATATTGATAAACGCCATTGATTATGCCAAAGCAAAGGAATTGTACATTTCCATTATAAAACACCAACAAAATGGTAGTTATCTATGTAATAATGATAAAAGCGAGAAACTTGAAATAAGAATAACGGACGATGGAATAGGAATAGATGATTCAATTTTTGAAGAAATGTTCTCAAAGTACAAAACTAATTCTGACGATGGGCTTGGATTGGGCTTGTATTTGGCAAAAAGCATTATTGAAGCACATGGTGGACAAATCTGGGCACAAAACAACAAAGATGGAAAGGGAGCCACTATCTCATTTTGCATACCGGTAAATGAATAATCAAATATTACAAGTTTTTTAATCGATTCCCTTGGATCATAATATTAAAACAAGTGCAAAGAACTCGTGCAAATATCCATCCATATAAGTTCCACCGAAACAGTGGTCTATTTCTAGGTGGTTAAACCATACAAGCTATTCTAAGTGTGGTAATAATAACCACCATAGCCGCAGTGAAAAAGAAATCTATCTGAGAATTTCTAAAGAATATGAATAAATACCGCCAGAAAATAAGGATGTAGGTTATGCGTTATAAAATAAAAAACAAATTGATTTGACAAATACGGAAGTTAGTCATTATGGTTTATTGATATTAATATTCAAAATATTTTTAATTATTTGGAGTTCATAGTCAAATGCATTACCAAACGTGAGAGTAATCTTATTTTGAATATCAAGGGTAATTATAAAATAAAATAAGCTATTCCCAAGAAGTTCCCTTTAATTTTGCATATTTCAAATAAGCATTATTTTTATCCAATCCTTCTGTATTGGCATTTGAAAGATTTGCCTCGACAAAAATAGTCTTGTACATATTGCTTTGCCTAAAATCCGAATTCTGTAATTCGGACCACATAAAATTGGTATTGCTTAATTGGCTTTTAGAAATATTAGAATCTTTTACTGTAGCGTACATTATCAAAGCTTCAGAC
>JACDCB010000232.1 GCA_013694585.1 Candidatus Nitrosopumilus sp.
ATTATTCTAAAGATACATGAATAATTTCAATTTGTTCGTAGTTTTAAGTGTAGTAGCAGTAGCAGCATCAATGTTTGGGGCAATGGTTACACCAGTTCTAGCACAACAAAATATGTCAATGCCAATGGATAATATGACCATGGGAATGGATAATATGTCAATGCCAATGGATAATATGTCAATGCCAATGGATAATATGTCAATGCCAATGGATAATATGACTATGGCAATGGATAATATGACTATGGCAATGGATAATATGACTATGGCAATGGATAATATGACTATGGCAATGGGCAACATGTCTGGTGGAGAAGGCTCTGATGGTGGAGAAAACGAAAATTAAATTAAATTAACTAATTTTCTCCTTTCTTTTTTCTATATTTTTTTTAGTTTGTTGTTGTGAAACTTTTAAAATATTATAATTTTAAAATATTATAAACTTGATTGAATAAGTCACGCAATTATGTGGTAACGGATGAGAAAAAGGGTATTAGTCATATTATTGCCCACGCAAAAGTAAATTACAGGAAGTTAACAGTATGTCTAATAGTCAACATGTAAAACTGAAAGGTCAATAATTTGTCGTTAAAAAAGATGATGTATTTTGTTCATCTTATGTCAATTTCATTATTGACTCGAGTAATACTACGGAGTTCGAATCCCTCTCCCGGCGCTTGTTTTCTACGAATTGTCGTTGTAGGTTGTTTTATGTTTCTCTATTACTAAATTTCGTAGCTTTTCGGGTTTTTACACTAGAGAAGAACGACTTTGAGCCCTCGAGCTGATGTCTTTTCTGATCTCGTTGTTATATAGCATAACTATGAGTAAATAAGATCTAAGATCTTGAAACAGAAAATCAACTTTTTTGGACTGGTGTAGTAAAATATATGAACCCTTTACCGTAAGGATTTAAATCCCGCCCAGTCCATCATATAGCTTTCGGCTGAAATTCCCGTATATGTTCATATTCGAATTAATAAAAAGTTGACGATATTATTGACGAAGTTGACTGAAAACAATTAGAAATTGACGGTTTTTATTTTAATTATATAAACCTCGAGATATAATATGCTTTAGAATGGATGACAGTACTTAACCGCCTAACTAAATCGCTAGTAATACAAGGATATCTAAATGGTAAATCTAGGGACATTATTGCTCAAGAAACTGGGATTTCACTAGGAAGTGCATCTAACGCAATCAAAGAATGGAAAATTCAAATAGGATCACTCGAGGCTGAAGAGATAAGGGAATTTGCTGTTCTAGTTAAAAAATCAGGTATCTCAATGGAACAATGCACTCAAGGATTTAGAATGGTACAATTATTAAAAAAATTAGGTATTGAAGAAAAAATAGAAGATGAAAATGATCAATTTATCAAAGAAGTTATTTCATTTATAGAGATAATTTACAAACAGTGTAAAAAGTTAGATGTCTCACCCATTATCGTACCTTCATGGATTAAAGATTTGCTTGATTGCTATTCTAATAATGCCGACTCTATTGAAAAAGAGACAAAAACATTTCCAAATTCAAATTCCAATCACTCTCTAAATAAGATTTCTTCACACACAAACACAGAACAACCATCATCCCCATCATCCTCAACTTCGCCTATTGAATTTGAAATACCTTATATTTCTCAAATATCTGATATCATTACTCAGAAGAGGAAAAAATGCATCCAACTTAAAAATTATAAATTAGATCTAGATGATGATATAAACTCCCTAAAATTACAAAAGGACAATTTAAACAATAGCCTTAACCAAATAATTCAAAATGAAAATTTTGTAATGACTTATCTTGATTGGTATTATGATTTAAAAAAAGAGCTTGAGGATACATATGATATTATTATAGAACAGGATATCCAAGACTTTGCCAAACTCATTAGCGATTTTAAAAAGTATGGCTATGAGGCGATTGAAATAATAAATGAATATAACAGGGTATTGTCAATTAGGCTGGAAATAGAAACAAAAGAAGCTGAAATTAAAACAATTCAAAACCAAAAAACAATTCTAAATAATTCAGTTTTATTTCTGGAATCCCAGGCAAACATGCACAAGCAAACATTAGATATTTATTCACGACTGGAACCAATGAAGTTTGGAATAAAGGAGCTACAACAATTATGGCTTACCATTTTAGAAATAGCAAAAGCTAATAATATTCCAAATGACCAGGCAGTATTCAAATTTCTTAAAGATATAGATGAGCAATATAACAGAAAACTAGGGTTAGAAGGTAAAGTAAATGAAAAAAGAGATGAACTTCATAAAATAAACATAGAATTAACAAACAGTCGTCAAAAGTTATTTCTAGATCCTTTTGTAGGATCAGCATTATATTCTCTTTTTCAGAATGGAGTTAGTGAGCCTGATATTATTGGAATTAATCAATTAGCTCTAGAATTCATACATGGTAATTTTGAAGGTAAAGATAATAAAGAAAAAGAAAACAATACTGGAAAAAGCAGAGCAGAGTTTTGGAAATCATTGATAGCAGAATTTAAAGAATATGGAGGTATCCAGCTTGCAATAAAAAACCAGTCAGAAAAACTGGAAAAAATAAAACAAGAATTTAACCAAATAAATAACCAAAAACAAGGGTTTCTAGGGTACTGCAATCTTGCAAATTCTTTTTTAAATGAAATAAGTAATAAAATTTCTTATTGCAAAGGAGTAATTGATTACCTTAATAAAGAAATCTATGCCTTGTCTCCTTTAACCATTTTTGTAATAAATATTAATTCGGACAGAGACAAAAATGAAGAAAAGTAAAATTGAAAAATCCCGCCCAGTCCATTTTTAATGATCCGGAATGAATTCTCGGTCTGCTTTATCCGTACAACGGAATTAAATTCAATACAGGCAAGACCAGAAACAGTGACGATTTCATAAACCATCTAAAAAACATCAAAAGATATGTACTGAAAAGAAGTGTCAAACGATTTATTCTTGTTATTGACAACGCATCGTTTCATGTAAGCAAAAAGACGACTCGGTATATTGATAGACAATCTGAATGGCTTACAGTCGTGTATCTACCAAAAAGATCACCATTCCTAAACCCTGTGGAGACCAGGATAAACAGGAATCTGAAGAAAGATGTATGTGCAAACTACTGTTATGAAACAGAGGATGATTTGTTATGTTCTGTAAGAAAGTATCTTAGAAGAACAGGATGTTGGCCCAAGATATGACACTTAACTTATCTGCTGAGAGAGGATTAAGACATGTATGAAATGATATAACAGAATCTCAAATTGCTTCTTTATCTAATATAGATACCAATGCTGTACATAAAAACGTGAGTTAAATTAAACCCATTTATAC
>JACDCB010000241.1 GCA_013694585.1 Candidatus Nitrosopumilus sp.
ATTAGATACAAAATAACCTCATTTCCATTGATGCTAGGAATAGTCGGTTCAAACGTCTTGATTGTAAATATCATCGGTAGTTTTATCCTAGGTATCTTTTCTGTTTTATTGGTCAACTGGAATTTAGACCAAAGGTATTCTTTTCTAATTGCTACTGGATTTTGTGGTCTGACTACCATGGCTTCGTTGGCTTTAGAAAATGTAGTAATGATAGAAAACAAACAAATTCTAAGTATGATGATAAATAGAATATCAAATGTTGGATTCTCCTTTTTGGCGTTATAAAGAATTAGAATCGGAATAACGGTTGAAATCTTTTATATAAATATGTAAATAAGATTAAGATGTCTGAAGAATTATTAGGAAAATGCGCTCATCCTAAATATATTAGGAATCTCGAACAATATTTTATGGGAGACCCGACCATAATTACACTGTCAACTAATGATAAATCCAGAGCTAAAGAATTGATAAACAACGAGAACAATTATTTGTTTGGAAATGTTGAATACAAAGCGGTTGTTGAATTTGAATGCGGTGCTTGTAGTAAAGTAATAGCTCCTGCCTATAGACCAGGTCAAATCCCTAGATTTACATGCGACAATTGTAAAACAGTTTTTTAGTATTTTTACCATTACACTATTGCTTTTTTAAGAGAAATATTATTTATTTAAATCGTTACTATTCTCTAATCCATAACATATATAGCAAATCAAATGGAGAATATATAGAAATATGACCTAGTTAACAGGAGAAATCCAAGAGTTGTGGGAGTAAGAAGTCCGTTAACAAGTCGGACTAAAATTCAAATAAAGATGCCGCACGTTGTCACTCAAGTATCGAGTAACATTATTTTACTATAATGAAATAAAAATTTAGATATTTGGACTCGTAATATATCTATTACTAAACCCCCGGGCCCGTTAACTATTTTAGTAACATTTTTTAATAAGATTGACAAGATGATATTTTCCTGAATTTGACTTTTATTTATTTCAATTTTGCGCTTACCTTAATTATATGACTCATACTGTAAATAGCAGGACATCTCCCTTCAGCCATAGTAAGCAGCTGAATAAGTTTTTGGTCATTTGCAGTATTATCCCCCTCGTCCTCATTTTTATCAATGTCAATTTCAAAATTTATCCCTTCTGTAATAGGTTCATCTGAAATATCGAATGTTTTGGCAAAATTAATGTTACATTCTGCATTTATTCGTAGTTTATTAAGTTTGATGCCGTGACTTGATAAAATACTTACGAAAGTGGTTACAAAACAGGATGTTATTCCTGCCATACAATATCCCATAGGTCCTAATCTGTTACCACTACTCCTAAGAATAACGGCGAATCTATTTCAATTACTTCCTTCCCCCTCTCATATGCTAATTCCGTTTTGAATTGGTATCCTTTTTGAGTACCAAAATTCCAATCTCCTTCCAATTTTACGGGTTTCTTTAAAAACTGTCGGTCTTTATGTCCACTTTCTATGGTTTTTTCTATTTTGTCAAGGTCGATATTGTTTATTATATTTGACATGTTAAATATTATATTCTTACAATTATTAATTAATGAATGCTATCCCTGAAAAGTCATTTTTAATAAGGTAATCAACTATATCAAAAAAACTATGGCAATTATAGATTTACAGTAGATTGTTATATCTACAATGAAAAAATTAACAGTAAAGTTTCATCATATTTGATTTGAATTAAAGGAAAGGGCCAGATGTATTATTGACCGAATACCAAATCACCTTTATTCATTTCGAACACGAAAGCCAAGTTATTCATCCATCAAGCAAATATTAAATCTCCATATCCTCCTTATCCTGCACATAAATTATAGAACTAATTATGTCATCTTCGTCGAATAAAATAGTAGTATCTATCAAAATAAATGATCTATCTATTCGATGATCGCTTTTGGATCTCGCTCTTGTTACTCTACTTCTACAATTAGATTTGATAATTGCTCCTTTTCGTTTGATCGCTTTGCAGTATACAACCAAATTTTATTACTGTCAGATATAGTGGATTTAACTTTGGATATGATTAATTCTGGTAATTCCTCATCTTGATACCTCAATCTATTTGTTCGGCGTTTGGTAACAGAATCAAAAATATTTTGCTTAATCATCATTAGTTGTATTAAGAGATGTTTTTTCTTCAACCTGTGATATTAATGGTTACCAGCGAATCATGACTATCTCACGATTAGGAATCAATTTGTTTTCATAAGAACAATCAAAATTAAGATTAATTAATTACTAAGGTGTGCTCTAAACTCATTAAAATAACCATTAGGAATTATAATAACAATGCAAAAAAATCATAATAGTTTCTAATAAATTAAATAATGATGTTATTATACAACATTCAAGGATAACTAAAAATTTTAACCATATTGCAAATAGTTCACGCTGAGACATGAGAAATATGCGACTTCGATAGTTGTACAAGAAATATAATATATTTTCCTATGCTAGTAAGGATATATGAATTTTTTAGCTATTACCTTTTTTGCTCTTCTATTTATAGTGGGAAATAGTTTGTCGTATTTGCCTGTATACGGCCATGCAAGCCCTATTACCTATGAACCTCCACCAAATCAGATAATTGATTCAGTACAATCCATACCTGACAAAGTAACTATCAAATTTATAGAAAGTCCTGAGCCAAGAGTTAGTAGTATTAAAGTTGTAAATTCTAATAATGAAAGAATAGATAACATGATTTGCAGGTGTTAGATTCAGATAAATCACTTACTGTTTCTTTGGACAAATCCAAAATCGTCCCTGGTGTTTATATTGTCAATTGGCTTGTATTATCAAAAGCTGATGGCCATATTACCAAGGGTTCTTATGTATTTTCAGTTGCCGAGAGCATTACTCAACAAATACAAAGACAAACACAACAGCAGCCGCAAAACATCACAAATGTATCTTCAGGCTATTCTAAGAATATTACAACAGCCGATGATGTGCTTCTCAAATTTGACATCACCCCGTTTAAGGTTGGTCAAAATACCTTTGACCTTTCTGTTTCATACATAAATGGAACAGCGGTTGAAAATACTCGAAATGTATTTTTAGAGTTTAATCCTTCTAAAAATTTGGGCCCTCTAGTTGTCACAATGGAAAAGGAAGAAGCAGGACATTATTCTACGACAGGTAACTTCCTAAGTCAAAATGGCGGCTGGGAAATAAAAATAACCATTCAAAGAATAGGAGAATATGATATAAACCAACTATTTAATGTAGAGATCAAATAATTAGTTTCTTTATTTTTAAGAACTTGATCAGGTATTGAAATTCTATTACACAGCATCATTACCACCGAGACCTATTAGAATAATAGTTAACTAAGATCAAGGAAAACGACATTATATAGGTAGTTATTCTGTAACAGTAATGTTCATTAAAAGAACATTATAATTACAGTTTTACTCTAAGTAATAAAGATTCTCATGGATTTTGAATTTTCGCCTAAGATGTTGGCAATACTCTTTATAATAGCTGGTGTAATCGTTGTTTTTATGTTGATGGGTGGCTCGTTAACTCAACTTTTCAGTTCAAGCTTACAGGAGAATGTACCAGTACAAATTAAACAAAATGACACATGTATAGTAGAAGCTTCTGATGGAATTCCTAGATCTATCAATAATTGTCCTTACCAAGTAGGAGAAAATATAACGATAAATTACAAACGAGGGTTTCCCGAGTTAGAAGGTCATGGAAGGTAATTAAGAATAAAAAGAGAATAAGTTTACTTTCTTAATAAAGCATAATAACTGAATAATTAATGTAAATATCTTAGCGGCTTACTTTGAAGACATAATAGGAAGGGTTTCTAATTTATCAAGGTTTTATATAAATTAAATTACTATAGTCGGTTTATTTAAAATAAATGGAATAATGATTTTTGATGCATCATTAAAGTAGTAGTTAGTCGTTATTGAATTATCAAATTGACTATTTTGGATACTGCTATATCATCCCCATATCTTGCGGTAATTGTAAAGGTATAGTTTCCAGGTGTAACGTCTCCCTCAGTTGGATTAACTTCTAAAGAGATTTTATACGGTATAGATGATCCTATTTGCAGATTCGTTGATGATACCGATACTAAATCTTCAATAGGTATACTATCTCGACTAAAATTACTCGTAAGATTAGTAAGCTTTCCTTCTTTAGATATAGATGAGGTTACAGACATGGTTATATTTACAGGCTCAATTAATCCCTTATCATTACTACTTCCATTGGCATTACCGGTTGTAGAATTCATAATTTTGGTAGTGTTTAAGCTATTTTTATTTATGAAAATATCAATTGTATCACCGGTATTGTTTTTACTATCGATAATCATTCTATCTTTGGAAACTGATAGTGTAATTGGAATTTGATCTAATTTTTCTTTAGAGATACTACCGATTTTATTTTCAGTCCATTCTGTAAACCAAATAGAACCGCTATTATCAAAAATAAATCTCAGAGGATTAGAAGAATTAACCCAGAGTGGATTTTTAGATTGTATATAATATTCAACAAGTGTTTTATTTTTTGGATCATATGATGCTATGGCGTTTCCATAATGTTCATTGAACCACACTTTTCCGTCCTTATAGGTATTAACATATGGTAAAGTGGTCAAATTGCCTGATTTAGATGGATTTGAAGTAGCATATTGCTTTGTTGCTCCCGTATTGGGATCTAAAGACAAGAAAAGATTTGCGATATGACTATTAAACCATAGAAGTCCATTTTCATCTTCAACAATGCTGAATGGAACGCTGTTAGTATGGTTCACATCATGGATAGTGAGTGCTCCATTAGGTATATCATATTTAATTAACTGTCCTCCTACGGGAAAAATAGAAGTTGAAAACCATAGTGTTTCATTGACATTGCTGTTACTATTAGTTCTAGTTTCATTATTCTGAGGGAATCCAAATCCATTAGATATAGGTCCCATCGTTTGAAAATTGATTTCTCTAGACATATCTAGTCCTGAAATGCCCTCTGTAGTATTGTTAATTACTTTAGATGGTTCAAGGAATCCAAGTCTCTGGCCAAAGACTTGTGTAAACCATACGTTATCGTCAGAATCAAATGCTATGGATAGTGGGTATCCGCCTTCTTGTAGTAATCTATAGTTTTCAAACTGGCCATCTTTAGCAAAGTATTTCCAAATAGAATTGCTTAATTCATCAGTAAACCACAAGTCACCATTTCTATCAAACTTCATTTCCCAAATCATAGAACCTAGGTTTCTTTTTTGTTCTGGCCAGTTAGGTATCTTTATTATTTTATCAAACTTTTGGGTTTGAGTATCAAATATGAGAAGACTTCCTGATTTCCCAGACGCAATCCAAATATTGTTATCCTTGTCGACTGCCAATCCAACAGGTTGGCTACAGAGAATCGGAGTAATAAACTCATTAAAGTATAGGTTAGAGTTTTGAACATTGTCTCCACAAAGTAATGTCTTATCTTCTTCTGACAGTGTTTTTATGACATCGGTATTAAGATTACTTGAGTTAGAAGATGTGTTATGATTGATTGTCGATTGCTGAATATTTGTTAAAGATGTTGAATTAGAAGAATTTGTAGTTGCGGATACATCTAAGAATTCAACTAACTTTGGAATATCATTGTTTGTAAGAAAATAATTTATTCCTAGAATCATTATACTACTAATGAGAAAAACCCCAAGAATTTTAGGTAGGTAATAATACATTATGATAAAGTAGAAGATGCATTATAAAGTTAATATC
>JACDCB010000242.1 GCA_013694585.1 Candidatus Nitrosopumilus sp.
GGGATTATACTATGCTCTTTCATATGCTCCGCTCTTAATTTTTATTGGAATCATCGAGGGCTTTTTTCTTTTTGCGTACAACTTTGAGCTTTTTAAGGGAATGTTTCACAAGAACTATTGGTTTGCAGTATCATGGGGCATGTTGCCTTTTCTTGCGGGATTTGTAATTCAGACAAACACAATTACCTCCATTTCTCTATTCCTCTCATTAATACCATTTATCATAAGTTACATAGAAATTAGAATATCTAGGCTCTATAAATATGATAAAAGAAGTAATAGCAATTCTAGGAAAACTTACCAATATGAGATAATACTCAAATCTTTGAGTATTGGTACCATAACTGCGACATTTATCTTACTATTCGCTTCTGCAATTCTGAAATAAAAATTTGCTTTTAGTGATTTTTCTCTTGACCTCTAGAATTAGGGTATAGTTACAACATCAATAAACAGGAAAAAAGGTGTAGTAACTTATGTACTATTTTGGGATAAACAAGGAGGAGGATGGTTAAACCGCTGGTTGTTGTAATATTTCTGGGCAAACAGAATATGTGACATTATCATAAGACAAAAAAATTGATTTTCTTATACTCCGTCTTTTTTCTTCTGCAATATATCATCTTTTTTTACACTATCTAGCAAATCTATAAAACTTGAATTGCTCTTATTCTGACCCGATTTAGCTATTTTCTTCCTCTTCGATTTTTTTCGTAAAAATCTCAAAATTATTATTATTATTATTATGAAAATTATCAGGAAAACCAAGCCTAATGGATTAGATAGAGAAAATATGGCCCAGATACCCTGATTTTCATTAACTGTCTGTTGGGGTAAATCGATCTTTACGATATTACTTGCATATATGACATACAGGTTTCTTAAATCGTCATAATATTCAATTTTTATTGGTACCAAGTAGTTACCAGAAGACGAATTGTTACTAGTAGACAGTGGGATATTAAAGGGTAGTGGCGAATCTTCTTCTAGATCACCCAAGTACTCTGGGGTTGTGGAATAAGGAGTTACTATCTTTAGGTTACTAATATTCTGTCCAGTTGTTGATAATTTTTGGATCTCCCTTTCAATTATTCCCGTGTCTGTAACAAGCTCAACCGTCGTAAACAAACCGCCAGTATTACCTTTATTTAGGAGATTTCCTACTACATTTAAAGTTCCGCCGATATTATCTACTGAAAGATCGTTTATGCTTATCTCTATCTCTCCCACTACATTCGCACCTATGTTAAAAGAATCTGATTTGAGCTGACCATTACTAACATACTCTACATTTACCTTAAAAGATATTGGGCTATTGATCAGGGTTGTTGAAGCAAATATTTTGGTTGGAAACTGAAAAGTAGTATTAGGATTCATCACATCTAGATTCCATTTCGAATTTCCTAGGATTTCCAAAGCCCCTGAATTCGCCGTGAGGGATATTACTGCATTTCGAATTGCATTATTATTATTGTTGGTAATATTAAATTTGAAGTCATCAATTTTTCCAGCTGTCAAGAATACAGTTTCCATATCGGCTGCAGGAAGGGTGTCCAAATTGGGATCTGTTGGGGATAAATTTTCAGGAGGAATTGAATTTTCTGTGGAAATGAATTCAAAATAGTCAGGAATGTCTGCTGTTTTTTTGAGTTCTACATCAAGGTAACCTATTTCTGGTTGATAGGAATTTATGTATGTTGTATCACGTGACCCGTTCTCTATTTTAAGGTCTTGTGTCACGCTAGGAGAGATACTCAACCCTTCTTCCACTTGATCTCCACCAATACCAGGGCTACTAGGGCTACTTGGACTACTTGATGTAGTAGTAGTTATACTCAATCCCCCATCAGGTGGGTTCGGTAGAACTCTAAAGCCTATATTCTTGTCGACAGAGTTGGGCACTCCGACTGAATTTATGTAGTTTATGTGTAGATTTATTTTTTGAAGACTCTCGCCGGAATTGACGGATGGCATTATATTAATTTGGACCTCGGCCGATCCATTAACGGGTATAGTTTCAATATTAAATGTACTTTGTCCCGTACTGATTATAGGCAGTGAAGCTGAATCTTGATCGAGAGTGTTGATTGACGTGGCATTTGAAATTACTCTTTCAGATGAACTATCTGATACTACAGTTTCATCGGATTCGGAAATTTGTAAAATGACTCCCGTTGCCTCTGCTGTTCCCTTGTTACTAATTATTAATTTTACGGGGTTGTTTACTCCAGGTTGAAGATCAGTAGCATTAGAAGTCGAATCTAAGATCGCTTTCCCTGGAATGTAAAATGGTATATCAATATCTTGGATCCGGTAAGTCCCGATCTTGGCGTCAGGGACCTTAAAGTAGTAAAGGGATAATGATCCAAGATGATTTCCAAGGGTTGCACTACTTAAAACTTTAACTTTGAAATATAGTGTATAAGTTTGCCCTGATTTAATCAAATCACTTGTGCTTGCTACAGAAATGAAACTATTGGTCTCCAATTGATCATTCTTTAAAATACCTGTACCGGAATTATCAGCCACAAATCCTGGAGGTAATTTCAGGTAACCTGTAACTCCAGTGATGTCTGAAAAACCTGTATTAGAAAGTTCTACAGCTAAAATGGAACTGCCTTCACCTGGTCCCACTGCTCTTTGGATGGATAATTTAGTAAATGTGTTGGATGTGGATGGTGAATTGCTTTGCAGAGGAGCGTCAGAGGCCCAGTAAGAGTTTATAAATCCGTTATTATTAGAAGTCGATCCTTGATTGTTGTATAATGAATTTGGATTAATTTGTAGAGGCTTGTACATAACAATTTCATGAATCTTTTGGATGCTGTCTGTATATGTCAATTTCATAGGTAAAATTATAGAATTATTCAAAGGATCATTTGGCTGAAGGGTGGGATTCTCCTCACTATTTAAAATATACTGCATTTGGGAATTTGACACAGGAAGGTTAAAGGGGATTGGTTCGTTAACCGGTAAGTCTCCTATGTATTCTGATATTTCATTTCCTTTTGGGACAAGAGGACTAGCAACTGAGCTATTACTATCTTTTTTAGTATCTGGAATTTGCTGCTCCATTATGGAAATCTTGGAAAATTGTGCCAGGTCGTTACCCTGATTTAGAATATTACCTACTATACTATATGAATTGCCTATCGGTCTTAAGGCTACATCATTTACATCCAACTCTATATTTCCGGTCACAATAGCACCTAGATTAAAATTTGCCGTTTTTAGTTCTTGGTAGTTCTTTAAGTACTGCACATTGACCGTAAAGAAAACAGGATTACCAATAAGAGACGGAGATGCAAATACCTTAGTGGTAAGGACGTTTGGTACATTACCTACATTAGGTATGTTCCAAACAGATTTTCCGAGAATCTTAACTGAGGGTGATTGTGGCGTTAATGTAACTGCAATGTCGGATAACGTACCAGCTCCTGTTTGTTCAGATTTTCCAAAGCTGTTTAAACTGAAGCTAATATTTTCTAATTTGCCTGCAACAATTTCTATTTGCTTTTCTGCATCCTGTATTTTCGGTTTTTCAATTACACCTGGTGTCTCTGGCGACAACAGAGTGGTAACTGGATGAGCTCTAAAAGGAAAGACATCACTTATTCCCATATAATTAAAACTAAAAAGATTTCTGTTGTAATCACTTTGGTCTGAAATAAATTGAGGCGAGTTTTGAATTTGAGTGTCTTTTTCAAATGAGGCTGGGGAAACAAAAATATCGTTCTGCGGGGAGGTTGGGACTACCTGTATACCTACCAAATGGTTTATACTTTTCTTGTTTCCGTATGCGTCATTATATAAAATTCTGATATCGAGATTTTGAATGACGTTTCCAGATGATGCAGGTGGAAATATGACAGGGTCAATGTCGAATTTCTGATTAGGTGATATGGTTCCTATATTAAATACTGTGTCACCTAAATTTATGTATGGGACCTGGGTAGTGGTTATGTCATTTGATGTAGTTGAATTAGATACCCCCACGACTTGATTACCGTTTGTTATTTGCTGGTTATTATTCAAAACATTCACGACCACTCCAGTAGCACTAGCGCTTCCTAAATTAGAAAGCTCGATTTTTAGAGTATTTGGTGTACCGGCGGCTGCATTAATTATATCAGATCTGGCAAAGGGGTATACAGGGTTCTGCTCGTTGGAATTTGGAGCGATTGGATTTTGGTTACTCCCCTTAACTTCAAGTATTACCTTACCTGAGAGTCTAAATGGAATTTCAATGTTGGCTGTTCTGAAATCTTTTTTAGATTGCTCAGTCAATTTGAAATATTTAATTTTCATTTGTCCTTGGTACTCTTTTCCTACTTGAGTATTTTGCAAAATGCTTACTGGGAAATAAAGAACAAATGATTGTCCTGCTTTCACTACACCATTATACGTGGATATAGCAGTATCAGAATCAACATTGTCTGGAGTGACTAAAGCTTTAAATCCAGATGGGAAGTCAAAATATCCTTTAACTCCTGATATATCTGAAAAACCCTGGTTGATGATGGTTACGGCTAAAACTGAATTGCCTTCTGCAGGATCCACCTCTTGTCTAGCAACAGGTGGCATTTGTTGCGCAGTAACCTGACCAGAAGAAATGCTAGCAACAACAGTTTCTGGAGCGATATTATTCGTCCAATAAGAATCAACAAATGTAAGTTTGACAGGACCTTTGATGTTTTTCTGACTATTCTGACTATTCTGACTATTCTGACTATTCTGCTTTTCATCGTTATCATGACTATTCTGCTTTTCATCGTTATCATAGGTCAACTCTTTTGCATTATTCTTTTCCGAATCAGCTTGAGCTAAATTATTAATATTTCCAGATTGAGAATCAATATCTTGGCTTTCATATACAATATTTGCCTGCTTCATTTTTCCCTGTCCGCCGTTATCATCCGTCAAGTCTAACGCTCCTTCAAATACCTTATCGCGGAGAGGGCTATTGTCCCCTTTTTCACTATAGTCCAATTCTGAAGTTAAACCCAATGGCATTTGTATCAAGGATGGCTCGAACTGTTGTCCAAATGAAGTAGCAATCAGGCTAATAGGAATAACGCTATTTACCACCAATAGAACAAAACAAAAGGAGGCGTAAATTGAGATGCGATATCCATTTTGAAGATTATGGTTCAATTATATTTATCCCAGACCTCGCGATAATTGATTTCTATGAGTTGTTACGAAAAATAGTGTATCAATTTTAAAACTAGTGTTCCATTTTTCAGTAAACATATGCAATTTGTTATAGAAGCCTTTGACTTGTTTTAATTTATTGCGAATACTAACTTGAAATAAGTATAGTACAATTATACGAAAAATATTACTACTATTGTTAATGAAAGTAATTAAAGTACATTCCATAATTTCGATAACCAAATTTATTTTTCACCTCAAATAATATATTTAAGAATTTAGTAGGTTTGAAATTATAGAATCTGATATGTTTGTATCTGATCTTACTTTCAATTTACGGTCCTTTATTTCAAGTCATGCTTTTGTGATTTATTATACCGTTGCGTCTGAGCAAAGCCAAAGCATGCTATATTAGATGAAATAACCATGTAATTCAGGTCCTCTCCAATAATGTAACAGTGATATTTAGTGATTATCTGACAAAGATTGATTCCTAATCTAACAAATTCGCTAGTATTATTGTTGAGAATTATGAATTGTAATTATTTGGAGGCTTCCAGCCGTTACAACGTTATTCGGAGTAAGGTCACTTGCCGGCCATGGAGATTTAAACTAAAGATAATCAAGAACAGTTGAAATCTAAACGAATTCTCACGGTTAATTTCAATTTCGAATTTGATAGAATTAATTTACCAATAGAGATGGTATCTTTAAGTTTTATTGTTCGATGTCTATAAAGTATCATCATTCTGAATGAAGTAAAAAGCAAAGAAATGTAAGCTAAATTATACAAATCCTAATTTTATGATAATCAATATAATTAAACTACAAAGTGGGACTCTAACTCGCCTATTTTTTCCAGATAATATCTTCTTGGCCCTGTCTTCGATTACAAACTCTCGCCAAGATAAAAAAAAGATCTGAAAGTCTATTGATATAAACAAAGCAATTCTTGCTGATTTCATTATTTAGGTATAATTCAACTGATTTGATCTCGCTCCTACGGGTAACAGTACGAATCACATGACACTGCGAAGCCTGAACTGTACCGCCAGGCAGAATGAAAGCCTTGAGAGGCTCAAGTTCCTTATCAAATTTGTCAATGCAATTTTCTAAAAATGTTACTTCACTCTTGGTAATTCGAGGATAACTATCCAACTTTTGATGTGGATTCGCTAAATCACTGCCCAGGGTAAATAATTGATGTTGTATTATGAATAAATCTTCTACTATATCTGTTAGATTTGATTTCGAACTCATTAAAGACATCAACATTCCGATATGGCTGTTAATTTCATCAACTGATCCGTAAGATTCTATCCTACTACTTGACTTCTTTACTCTAGTACCATCAAATAGACTTGTTTCGCCTTTATCTCCCGTTTTTGTATATATTTTCATCTTTTTCTCTATTACTATTTACGATGGATCTGTTGAGTTGGCTGTTGTAAATTTATTTTCATAAAATATGAAATTTTAATATGCATGCACGTCGGCTTTATGCTCTCTCAAGTATTTTTTCTTTTTAAATCGTTCGCTGCATTTATCACATTTAAATGGATTCTCAAACTCCATTAGGAATCTTTTCTTCTTTTCTTCGGGACTTTCTAATACTGATGACGATTCATTAGCTGAACTATCCAATTCATTTTTATCTGTCATAGCTAATCCTTTACTTTATATACATTTATTTATTAGCATTGGGGTCGAATTTTATCTAATAATTAAATATATCTTTTTAACCTAAGAATTTTATTTTTGATTGATTTAAAGCAATAATATATATACTATAAACTAATGATTTTAAAATGTGCCGTCGTAGCTCAGCCTGGAAGAGCACTCGACTGTTTAACAAAAGCAGGGTGAAGCTGAAGACCGAGCTGTCGTGAGCTCAAATCTCACCGGCGGCACTATAATATCGATCTGAGATGCGAGATGAATGATAAAGAATATAAAAAAGATTTTTTGTACTCATAATGATAGATTTTCTTACAGGAAATATAATGATTTTGAATTTATTGAATTTAATGTCTGCAGAAAATGTGGAAAAATTGTTAACACAATTAGTGGATACGACGAGGACATAAGGGGTTAAATTGAAGGTTTCTGAAATAGATATCCAAATTTTGCTTTTTATGTGGTGTCTAGGAGCAGCTTTATCAGCAGTTGCTTTGTTAATCCCAATTTATTATATATTTGCGATAGTTGGAGCTGTTGGTTGGGTATGTGTCGGGCTTAGTTCTTTTCTAATTATTCTCCACATCAAGAAAGAATAAAATTTTAGCCCCTGCCCCCTTGCTCCGGAATGGAAACCAATGTAACAGTCGATGTTATTCCGTTAATTTTTCGGATACTATTGGTAATTGTATTGTTCATTTCGTCTACCGTATCTGTTTGAATTTTCACAAACATATCATGAACACCATAAGTTCCACGAACTTCCTTTACTTGTGGAATTTGAGATATTTGTTTAATTATTTCTTCTTCCTTTCCTAAAATACAATTGATCAAGATATAGGCTGTAGGCATAACCATTATGTCACTGGGATGATATTTTAATCTATTGATGTCTCGTAGATAAATTCAAATTTTAAATAGTCATCATTAAGATAGAAACAGATGCGATTACCGCTGAAAGAAAAGGGAAAAAACCACGATACAATCATCCTTTTAAATCAATTTTATAATAATATTAAAGATGTATTTGAAAACTCAATAAAGAATAGCATTGTCACCATAGACACCAAAGTAATGTTAGGAGATTTTTCAGTAATAGAAACCACTTCCTTTGATCCAAACAAAATAGTAACTCTTTTTCAAAATTTTGAGAGGATGGTAAACACCAAAACAACGAATTGGCAAAGTGTACCTGTACAATCAACAAAATCTGATGATATCCGTCGACTATACTTTCAGTTGAGCTTAGAAATTGAAAAATTTTATTTTTATATATATATGGGAATTCAATTCCATTCATTACTATACTATCAAATAGATAAACAAATTATCCAAATATCTAAACAAATTCGTGAATTAGAAGAATCGAACAACAGTGCAAAAAGTGAGATTACTATAAAAGGTGACCAAATAATAAAACAAGAATTGGAGAATTTAGGATATAAGGGGATTGATAATACCCACTTATTTGAAGAATTATTTACTCATAATGATTTGACAGAAAACCTTATAGAAAAGGCTTCATCCATTGAAGAAAATTACCCCGATATAGAAAAGAACAATGACCAAATTGTGAATCTAAAAAAGGAACTTGAGAATCTGATAATAGAAACTTATCATATTGACTTAGCGTCACTAGATCAAAATAAAATGTTGCAAGGTGAAAATGGGATGGTTATATATGTTGATTTTGAAATGATAAAGAATAAGAAAACAAAAGAAAAGACTTCTGTAATTAATTTTGAAAAAATACCAAAAGAAA
>JACDCB010000247.1 GCA_013694585.1 Candidatus Nitrosopumilus sp.
TTTTAGGACTTTCTGATTTGATTAAACGTAACCTTCAGAATAAAGCGAGTGAGATCGATTCATCTGAATTGAAAAATGATATTGAAGTGATATATAGAAACGCGAAGAAATTACAAAAGCTAACCAATGATATTTTGGACGTATCCAGAATAGATAGCCATGTGTTAAATCTTGTTGTCTCAAGGTTTGATTTTGTGGATCTCATTAAAAATGCGGTCCAGGACTTTACCATAAAAGCAGAAAAAAAAGAGGAAAACGTATCAATTGTTTGCAATTTCCACAATGAAACTAGATCAACAGATGTTATTGATCAACCTATTTTAGTAGAAGGCGATACGGCTAGAATATCACAGGTGGTATCAAATCTATTAAATAACGCCGGAAAGTTTACTAAAGATGGAAAAATAATTGTAACAGTATCAAGGAAAAAGAACCCCGAAGAAGTAATTGTGAGTATCAGTGACAAGGGGGAAGGAATTCATTCTGAAGTAATGACTCATCTATTTCAAAAGTTTGTTTCAAAATCTGATAGTGGAACTGGTTTGGGGTTATATATTTCAAAAAATATAGTAGAAGCTCATGGAGGTAAGATTTGGGCATCAAACAATCAAAACGGAATAGGCAGTACTTTTAGCTTTAGTATTCCTGTTGAATTAAGATCTATGCCAGACTCCGAACCCGAACCAAACTCAGAAACAAATCGAGCCTGAACTATATCAAAATCAAATGTTATTTATTAAAAATATGATTATGGAATAAGAATAAATAACTTTTTAGAATATGACCTCGGCATAGACATCGACATCGGTTTAAAAGGTATAGTATAGACTTTTGAATTACCAATAAAAAGTGAATCTCTTGAATTAGCAGGAAGTAAAAGAAACATCATTGACTATTGATAGTCTTATGAATTTCAAATTAATACAATATTCTCGTTATATACAACAACATCAATTCCCTTTTTCATAAATTTAGTCCAGATCTTTGGTTAAACTTACTAATCAAAGGGTCTCTACCTCAGTAATCAATAGAATTGTTCATTACCATTATAGAGAACCTAATGGCCTTTTATGAGACAAAAGAATATGGATTGGATCGAGAAATATTACATGCTTCTTTTTATTCTCTACAATGAGATATCACTCTAGTTTTCAGACGAAATGAGTGCATTTCTTGAAACTCATGGACATATCCCGACCAATGGTGATGGAGGTGCCTTTGGTTATGGTGTATTAACTGACGAAGGATTAGATGCTGTAGTAGTTAGTACAACTCATGCAGGAGTTCAAGATAGTGAAGAACAAACAGATGCCGATGATCCAGTATGGCATAATCATTTTGTTACATTAGCACAAGATTCTGATAATTGTGGAGATGATTTAAAGGTAGAATCTATAACTTTTGAATCCCCTGGACAAGTTGATATTAGAGATAATAATGCTGACTTGACAAAACTTCCGGCTTCATTCTCAGGCACAGATGCATTGAGTGGAGATGACTTGACAATAGAACCTGGAACTAACGTT
Source organism: Candidatus Nitrosopumilus sp. (assembly GCA_013694585.1). Lineage (GTDB taxonomy): Archaea > Thermoproteota > Nitrososphaeria > Nitrososphaerales > Nitrososphaeraceae > Nitrosocosmicus. The sequence goes on from JACDCB010000247.1 coordinate 1,527, forward strand.
GATGATGTAGTATCTTTTAAACTGGCACCACAATTTAGTGATGATGATGAATTAGAAGCTGTATGTGTAACTGATCTCCAATCCGCCGAGAATATTGTATTTGACAATAACAATGGTAATAGTGATGGTAACAGTAATAACGATGGTGGTTCTAGTTCAAATGATGATGATGCAGCAAATCAAGGAATAGGTCAATCACAATCAACAGACCAGTAACATCAATAATTTCCTGTTACAGATAGATTTGTCAGTCGGTCTCATTATGGAGACTAGTTAGTTGACTCTGTATGAGTTTTTATTTATTTATTAAGTATAGGGATAAGGTGCTCCAATCGCTCAGACATTATACTTTTTCGATTATGAGAATGTTTAAATATATATCCCAATATTCAATAAAACGATGAATAAAATCGTCTATGTATTAACTTCGATTGCATTGTTAAGTGCAATAGCCATGATCACACAAACACAACTTGTAGGACAAGTATCAGCACAACAAACACAAGGAGAACAGTCCACTCCATTTATTACCCAGAATACAACAAAGTCTATGCAAGATCCATTACCAGGACACGAATCTCATCAAATTGTTATTGCAGCTCCACCAAGAGATGATGGTAAGATTTATTCAGGTATAGCATCATTTACTGCAAGCCAACCTGTAGAAGTAGTTATCTTACACATGTATAAACCAGGAGCAAATTCAACTGAAACAGGTGAATTATTAAATGCACCATTTGGTGACGGCAACGTAGCAATATCTTTAATGAAACAATTCACTGATTCTCCAGTTAATGCAGGGTCATTTGT
>JACDCB010000249.1 GCA_013694585.1 Candidatus Nitrosopumilus sp.
TTTGTATGTTCATTAATAATTACAATTGAATCAGAGGATTTTTGTCAAAATATCGATGAATAATTTATTTTTGGCGGCGATTTTAATGCCTTTGTTGGCCTTGGCTCCAGTTGCATACGCCCAAAATAATGAAACTAATTTTATAAACGATGAAACCATTAACGACGCCAAAAATACTTCCATGGGACTTGTAAACCAAGCTCCTGGTGCATTAAAAAGTGCTTATAACGAAGCCAAAAATACTTCCATGGGACTTGTAAACCAGGCCTCAAATCTTATTAAGAACGATACTAATTCAAGTAAGCTGCTTAACCAATTAGAAGGAGACGTTGGGAATTTAATTAAGGAGTTCTCCAGTTTCTTTTCAAGATAGCCTAAAATTATATTCTATACTTCCCCTTTTTTTACATTATCACTCGGTTTGTTATTGATTATTAGGTCAAAATATTATAACATTGATCCCTATTGGCATGATAAGATAGCGACTGTAACTAAATTACACTTAATTATATAATTACCTAAACATTCTTTACCGAATCTTAAATTATGAAAGTATGAATGATTTCTTTGACTATATAAACTGTTTTAACTCTACTTTCTATAAATATGAAAAAGTATACATCTAGACTGACTTTATTTATATTTATATAATTGCTGAAGAAACTGAGATTAACATTATTGCAAACATGCAAAAGAAGGCGATAATTAACACTTTGGGCTGTTAAATTACAAATGGATCTAGATTTTTTATCCATGTTGTGTTAAGATTTTTTTGAACATGGAGTATTTCAATGACATATTTCTTCTGTTCAAAGTCAAAATTAATTACTGTAGATAGAATATGACAAAATAGCCAACCCTACAAAACTCATCAACATAATCTTAAGGTAAGACTAATTCTGCAAATATTATGTGTTTACATTTTACCTTCCTGAACATATAGTCAGCACAAGTACATGTTTTATCTTGAACATCAACCTCATAGAATTTGTTTTTTCCTTTGCTACTTTGTACTTTGTATATTTTTTTACTTTTGTCACTAATTGAGTCAGATTCTTTGTCTTTTTGTTTTTGTTCTTCTATTATGATTTGACCGCGTAAATTTGATTCTATTAAGCTATATGCTTTGTTTATCCTTCCATAGGTGCCGTGAGTGGTGATAAATTCAGGTTTTTGTTTTATCTCTTTATGTTTGTCTTTTTGTTTTATTCTTGATATGTCAGTATTTTCCTCACCGTCAAGTTGTACAAATGATTCTTCTTTACTCGGAGTTTTTGCTTCAGAACTATCATCTTTTAAAGCTTTCTTTACCAATTCTATCATGTTGTCGTCTTTTGTGTCAGAAACATAAATTACATAAATCAATGCCATGTCTTTTCCCTCCTGTTTTCGAATTACTCTTCCGATTCTTTGAATAACCTGGTTCATGTTCGAAGTAGTGGCTAAAATGATCTCTATTCTTACTGCAGGAACATCGTATCCTATTTCTAATGTGTGCACTGATAATAGTACATTAAAATCAGTACCCCATTTATCCAGTATCTTTTGTCTTGCAGCAGTCTTTACCTTTGCATCTATTATCTTCGACTTTATTCCCTGAATTTCTAACGTGTTATGGAGTTTTTGTATAGATTCCAAGGTTTCACTAAATACCATTATTTTTTCTTCTGGAAACCTTTTAGATATTATATCCACAGCAGCAGATAATTTGTTTTCCGTACAACTTAACAACATCCTTCTTTTTCTTATGTTGGAAAACCATGCTTTTGCCATTCCACTTGCAAATCCACCTTTTTTTAATAAATCAGTCATTGAAGCTGCATCATATCTTTTAAATCGATTTGAAATATTCTTGATTTTGGAGGAAAATAGATTGTAATCTTGTTCTTCTTGTGATGTTAAATGTACTCTGATAGGGATGACTATTGGTTTCGCAAGTCTTTTATCACTAACTGCATTTTTTATAGAATATTTAATAACTGGAGGAAGTATAGCCATTATGGTTTTATTTTTAAAATCTTTCTCATCCAAAGTAGCTGTAAGACCCAATATGGCTTTATTTGGGTCTTCAATCACCACATCAAATATTTTAGTAAACGATTTGGCGGTATCTTTTATCAAATGAACTTCATCAAAAATTACCATGTTGGAGCGTCTTACCAGGTTTAGGTTTTTTACTACACTTTGATAAGTACTTATCATTATTTCTTTGGTTTCTTTACGTTCACCAAAGTATACGCCAATTTTTTCTGGTGGTATATCATAAGATGTCAATCTTTTAACAGTTTGGTCGATTAGAGATATTCTTGGAACAAGAAACAATATATTAAAGAACGAAATTCTAGGATTATTATTAGATGAAAACTTAGACTGGTCATATTTTAAAATGACATTTTCAGAATTGCTGCTAAAACAATTTTTAGAAAAAAATTGATCATGTTTTATATTATGATCTACCAGTGAATGATTTGCTAAGGATAGTGGTACGTCTGTATAAGAATAACTTGATCTTACATAAGCACACTGGAAGGCTATCTCTGTTTTACCTGTTCCTGTGCTATACAATATGGTTCCCCTAAAATTATTTTCAACCCAAGAGTGTACTGCTGATATTTGGTCTTGCTTTAGTGAGAAGGGAAAACGTAAATGAAAGATGGAAGGTTTTTGTATATGTGAGATGGACTGTGAATTTTTCAAAAAAACATCATCATCTTCGTTATTAAGCATATTTACATATGATGTTGTATGCAAACGTTATATTTTTGTATACTATTTAATTTTAATTTTTATGTAAAAATCCTAGATCAACTAATGATTAGATCTTGTGTACTTACCACTGTATGATGAATATCAAGTAAATGTACCATATAACGCAACTAATACAGAAATTATGGATTTATAAAAAATTAAAAGAAATTTATATAATTTTATTGTCGGTCTAGTTACACAAATCTTTTGAATTTATTATGAAAAATTGATTCATAGATTGTTTTCGATTATTGTGTATTTGTATCCCCTTTCTGTTAGAAAAAGTTGTCTTTTAGATGCGTACTCTTGATCTATCGTATCTTTTGAAACAATTGTGTAAAAATATGCTTGTTTTTTTGTATTTTTGGGTCTGAGAATTCTTCCAAGACGTTGGGCTTCTTCCTGTCTAGAACCAAAAGTGCCCGAAATCTGTATAGCAACATTTGCGTCTGGAAGATCTATTGCATAGTTTGCCACTTTAGATACGACCAAAAGTTTAATTTCACCATCTCTAAACGTAGAGTAAAGTTTTTCTCTTTTAGAATTAGGAGTTTTTCCAGTAATTATGGGTGCATTCATTAGGATGGATATTTGTGTAAGCTGATCTACATAATCTCCTATTATTAGCATACTGTCATCCCCTCCTTCGTGTTCAGAGACAAGACGTTTAACAACATCGATCTTTTTTGGGTTCTCAGCTGCTATACGGTATTTCATTCTTAAAGGAGACGTAGCATATTTCATCCTGTGATCATAATCCATCCCGATTCTGATCTCATAACATGCAGCTTCTGCAATCCAACCTTGTCTTTCAAGTTCTTTCCAAGGAGAATCAAACTTTTTTGGACCAATCAGAGAAAAAACATCATCTTCCATATTGTCTTCTCTAACTAGAGTAGCTGTCAAACCCAGACGTCGTTTAGCTTGAATATCTGCAGTAATCCTAAATACAGGTGCAGGAAGCAAATGAACTTCATCATATATAATTAACCCCCAATTTTTTGCCTTAAATATTTCCAAGTGTGGATAAATCTTTTGTTCATGTATTTCATTCTCATCATGGTTGTCCTCATATTTACTGCTTGGCGTAGCGTTTCCCATATTGTCAGATTCATCATGTTCAATTTCGCTGCTATCGGTATTTCTATCGTCAATTTTTTCAACCGAATTCACTTTCTCTCTTTTTGTATCTTTGTTCTTAATGCTACTACTATTAGTAGTACTATGTGTAAGGCACTGATATGTGGTTACAGTTATAGGTTTTATTTCCTTTAAATCTCCTGTATACTCACCTATCATCTTTCTATCTATCGAGGATTTCTCTACAAGTTCTCTTATCCATTGTCTTACGCCTACCGTACTGCTGCCAATGATAAGTGTTTCTTGACAAATCTTAGATATTATGTCTATCCCCACAATAGTTTTACCTGCTCCACAGGGCAGTACAATCACTCCACTCCCTCCTCTTTCAGAACCTGAGACGTAGAATGTTTCTGAAGCATCTTGCTGGTAACGCCTTAGAGAAAATTTTTCTCCCGTAGAGGCAATTTTGTCTCTGATCTCTATAGGAAGGGGATCTCCTGTAACATATCCAACTAGATCCTCAACAGGGTATCCTATTTTTATCAGGGCGTTTTTTATTCGGCCTCTGAACTCTATATCGATTAATAAATTGTAAGAATTGAGTTTGTATAGTACATATTTGTTAATACTTTTATTGTTATAGATCTCAGTAATCAGTATATCGTCGAACGAACTCAAAACTAGCAAATTCATATTTGAATAACTATTTTTATAAAAAGTAACAAGAGATTGGGAATCATTGTTGTTGATATTATTACTTGATGACTGAATATCATTTCTCTTTTTATCTGTAATTTTTCCAAGTTTTATTTTTCCATACCTAGAAAACCAGTCACGTATATCCATTACTATGTTTTGAGGAAGAGGATATTTGCTGAACTTTTCCAGAACTTGTAAAACCTTATTACTTTTTAATCCAGATGCTGCAGCGTTCCATATTGCAATAGGAGTTATTTTATATGTATGAATGTGTTCCGGAGACTTTACTAATTCAGCAAATCTTGAAAGCCAGTCCCTGCACTCTGGATAGAACTCACTTTCAACTTCAAGCAGGATTGTACCGTCTCCTTGTATAATCATTGGCTTTGAGGACATCTGTACGTTATTATATAATTTTTCCAAGTTTTAAGTTGTTTTGGTTATAGAGTATATCAGTCAATATATTTATGCAGATATCAATATACATCCTATCAGACATAAACCTTTTCAACCCAACCAGATTATTTTTATTATAGAAAATATCAAGTCATTGTTATTTTCCTAAACGGTATTGACAACCAATAAAAAAACTGTTCCGAATTTGCTTTCCTAAATCAATTTCAAAATTAATTGTTCTTATTCTTGCAAGTTATATCATTTTAGTTGACTTGTTTTGCTACTTTGCTTTGAAATGATCATGTTTTAATAAAGTATCCTAACTTATCGCATCTTGATAAAATCTGAGATCTGCTGCCTGATTTTATTTCTATAGTTGTTTTTCCTACCCTCGTTATGATCTGCTTTCTAATTACTGGATCATTTAATAGAGTCTCTGCAATAATCTCATCTTTACAATCCAATACATCTATTGTTTTTATCTTTATTTCTCCATATTTTTCTCCCCACTCCCTTAGTTCATGCTTAACATTCTCTGGAATACTTGATGGATAAGCAGTATCAGTAAGTAAAGAGACTATTTTTTGCCAAGTATAGTTTCCTGTTCTAAAAGATCTAACAACACTTTCTTTAGTTAAACTAAAGATTTGTACTGGATCTACATTAGGATTCAATTTGTTTTGCAAATTACAAAATTCTCTCAGATGAAAAGCAAGAGAACGACCTTCTGACGACTGTGTTTGTAAAATTACTTCAAAGTTTGGCGTTACTGTAATCAGGCTATTGCTAGTAGTTTTTGACAGTCTTAAAGAATCTGACTGAACATCTATAGAAAGAGGAGTCTTTCCCCATCTTCCAACCGATACTAGTTCTCTCTTGTCTCTTTTGATATCGATGTTTAACTTGTTTATTCTTTTACAGATTTGACCATAGATAGGTGGATTAGCAGGTAACCTTTTTCCTGTGGCTTGGATTATACCTTCGGTTTGTCTGTATGGTAGATGAAACGAGTAACGTATGTAACCGATAACAAGAATAAATGAATCTGGAAAGGTAAATGGCTTACCCTTCTTACCTT
>JACDCB010000037.1 GCA_013694585.1 Candidatus Nitrosopumilus sp.
GCCATTAGTAAATGTTCATTTGTTTCGCTTTATTTACTATATTTCTTATAATGTTCTTCGATGCGGAAAGCTGACTTTGGGGATTAAATATGACTTTTAATTCCTCTTTGCTGACATTGTTGATAATTTCTTCTTCTTTTATTAAAGCATCAAAAAAATGTTCGTGTTTTTCAACTGCTTTAAAGGCTATTGATTGAATATCTCTATATGCTTTGAATCTCGGAATACCTTTTAATATCAAAACTTGCAGGACAAATTCTGCAAATATTTGACCCTTGGTCAATTCTATATTATTTACTATTATTTCGTTGTTTATTTTCAAACCTGCTATGATCTTTATCATTGTACTTATCATATCATCAATCAGGATGGATGACATTGGAATAATAAAACGTTCGTTAGCTGAATTTGATAAATCTCTTTCATGCCATAATGCTATATTTTCTAAAGAAACATTCAGATTTGATTTAACGATTCTGGCCAATGAAGAGATTCTTTCGCTTTTTATCGGATTTTTTTTTACTGGTACTGCACTACTTCCCATTTGTCCTTTTTTAAATGGTTCTTGAACTTCTCCGATCTCAGTACGCTGCAAGTTTCTAATTTCGATGGCTATTTTATCTAATGTTAAAGCTATTAGTGTAATTGTGAATAACATTTCTGAATATCTCTCCCTTGGAATCACTTGTGTTGCAGCTTCGGTAGGAAAGAGGTCTAGTTTCTTTGCAACTATTTTTTGAACCTCTAATGCATTCTCTCTCATCAAAGATCCTGTCCCCACAACTCCTAGGGTTTTGCAAAGTAGAAATCTTTTTTTCCCCTCGTTAATCCTTGTTAGATGGTCAAGTAACTCATTTGACCAAATAGCAAATTTAAGTCCAAAGGAAGTAATACTTGCATGTTGTCCATGAGTTCTACCTACCGCAGGTAAATCTTGATATTCTATTGATTTTTTTAGTAATTCTTTGATTAGCTGGTGCAATTTTGATTCCACTATCTTAAATACGTCCCGCATCTGCATTGAGGTACTACTATCAACCACATCATTACTTGTCAAACCATAATGAATCCAAGGTTTTGAACTTTCTGAACATAACTCGCTTATTGCTTCTACTATCGCAGCGATATCATGATCGCTTATACTTTCTAATTCTTTTACTCTTTGTACTGTTATTTTATTAGATGAAACAACCTCTTCTATATTTTTATAAGCATCTCTCGGAATTATGTTTAATTCAGCCTGTGCACTTGCAACTGCAGATTCAAAAATTAATTCATAATTTAGTTTTCTATCTTCTTCAAAAATGTCTTTCATTTCTTTCGTTCCATATCTTCCGCTGTCTATAGGTAAAATAGGCATTAGTCTAAAGTCAAATATTGATTATCTAATTTATTATTTAGGATGATTAATATTTGACAAAATTAAAATATTTATCATAAAGGGAATAATGTCTGGTTCATTAGTAACAAAAAATGGTAAGCATTTGGTTAATAAAATTTCTGACTATCAATTTCAGATATATAAAGAAGATTCGCGTGGGATGAATGTACCTGTCACAATATTTGCGAATGATCTATTGATATCTAAAATGGCCCTTGATCGAACACTCGATCAAGCAGTTAATGTCACAACCCTGCCTGGGGTAAAAAAGCATGTAGTTGTACTTCCTGATGGTCATGAAGGATATGGATTTCCTGTGGGTGGCGTGGCTGCATCAGATTTAGAAGAGGGTATCATTAGTCCTGGTGGAGTGGGTTATGATATTAATTGTGGTGTCAGACTGATTAGAACCAATCTTCTAGAATCTGATATTCATTCTAAACTCAAAATTCTAGTTGATTCTCTATTTTCTTCCATTCCCACAGGTGTTGGAAGTGAGGGGGCTATTAAGCTGACCAGCTCAGAGCTGGATGATCTACTCATTGACGGCGCAAAATGGTCCGTAGAGAATGGTTATGGAATAGATACCGATCTTGAATCTTGTGAAGAGAATGGAAAAATGAAAGGAGCAGATCCTATAAATATTTCAACTAACGCCAGAAAACGCGGTTCAATGCAACTAGGGAGTTTGGGTTCAGGAAATCATTTTCTTGAGATCCAAAAAGTGGACAAGATATATGATGAAGAAGCGGCCAACATAATGGGAATTAGAAAAGAAGGAGAAATTCAAATTTTAATACATTGTGGCTCCCGTGGATTTGGGCATCAAGTTTGTAGTGATTACCTACGGTTGTCAGAACAAGCTATGAAAAAATATAATCTAAATGTTGTAGATAGAGAATTGGCGTGTGTTCCTAATACATCAGTGGAGGGAGAAAGTTATAGAAAATCCATGTTTTCTGCGCTAAATTTTGCTTGGGCAAATAGACAAATGCTTACGCACTGGACGAGAAAGACATTTCAACGAGTTCTTCAATTAAGCGAGCAAGATCTCGGCATGGAATTAGTATACGATGTATCTCATAATATTGCAAAGGTGGAACGTCATAGAGTTGATGGGGAAGGCTCTCGTGATTTGGTAGTGCATAGGAAAGGCGCAACACGTGCTTTCCCTCCGGGAATGGAACAACTACCCGTTAAATTTCGATCTGTAGGACAACCTGTAATTATCCCGGGGTCAATGGGTACTGCAAGTTGGATTCTTTTGGGCTCACCTAAATCAATGGACCTTAGCTTTGGATCAACGGCTCATGGGGCAGGAAGAACTATGTCGAGATCAGAAGCAAAAAGAACTCATACGTTGGATGATGTAAAGAAAAAGCTAGAATCACGGGGCATATATGTTAAATCTTTAACTAAAAATGGATTGATCGAAGAATCTCCAGATGCCTATAAGGATGTCGATATGGTCGCTGATGTGTCACATAAAGTGGGGATTGCCACAAAAGTTGTTAGACTAGTCCCCCTAGGAGTTATTAAAGGTTAAATTGGGCGCCGATAAAAATTCAGGCATGGATGATCCAGATCTTGAATTAATTAAAAAAAGAAAGATGAAAAAGCTGCAAGAGCAATTAGCCACCAAAGAAAAAGACAAGAGCAATTTGGAACTCCAGGATAAAACAAATAAAAATAAACCAGAAGGAATTGATTCTGAAAGGAATTTCTTGCTGCGCTATCTGTACGATAGAGGTGATGAAGTTTTAAAACTTGCAGAACAGCAATATCCTTTGCAAACTAAAATTATTATAAAGAGGTTAAATGAATTGATTCGATTTGGGGAGATTTCTAAAATATCGGGTGGAGATCTGCTTGCGGTATATAGATCATTAGGTTTGAACATTCGAGTTGATACACACATTTCCATATCTGATCATGGTAAAACGATAAGTTTCTCTGATAAACTGAAACAGTCTAATGATGCAGATCCGGATTCTGATGGATTACTATAAGTACCACCTTGTTTATTTTAAGATGTATTTTTTTAAAGAAAGATTAAACTTTTTAGGGATTTTTAAATATAGGTTTCTGTCCTAAAATATCATTAAATAATTAGCAGTACATAACTAAAAACAAAACAAAAAAAAGATTAAGGAACTGATCTGCTGTAGAGTTTTCCTTCTAAGGCTAGTTTGTACATTTCTGCTACATAGGGGTTTCTTGCAGGAGTTTCCGCGCCAAGTTCCACCAAACGTGCGTAT
>JACDCB010000099.1 GCA_013694585.1 Candidatus Nitrosopumilus sp.
CATCCAGATATAATCATCTTCTTCTCCCTCATCCTCTTCGTCAACCCCAGATATATATTCAAAATTGATGTTTTTTTGCTTTTTGATCCATCCATTTTTTTCAGATTGTTTTTCATTTAATGAATCCTCTGATATTTTCTGTCTCCTGAATTCAATACTTAGTCTGGGGTTGACCTCCCAGAGGGGCATGTAACCACCTGCAGAAACAACAATTTCACACGCTAAATGATCTCTAGAGTTTAACTTTTGGACCATAGTAGTTAAAACTTTTGGAATTTCATCAGATAGGAAATTTACTAAACTCTCTTTCGAATAAGCAGATATCTTACTATCTAAGCTTGCAATTTTCGCTAGAGAGAGTAAAACAGATTTATTTTCATGGTTTAATAGATATCTGTAATCTATTTTTTCTGGTTCAACCAACTTACCTGAGTCGTCTTGTAATAGTTTTTTACTAGTTTGAGACATGATGTAATTTTTCTATTTATGTGATTCAAATAATTAAATACTTCATGTGATATTACAGTTTATCTAATATCCAAATATTGCTCCAATAAAGTTCTATTACACTCTAATTAAGATCTTTTTTTAATCAAGAATTAATAATGTCTTTTTTTTCTTTTATTTCAATAAAGGAATTTAATATTTTACTATTAACCTGTCCAAGATCATCTTGCAGGCAAATATGGTCTATATCTTATCTCACTATTATTAACGGGGTATTTTTCAAACATAAGTTTGAGATCTCAATCTTTGATTCTTCAAATTGATTTTCTTATAATATTAGAAAAATAAATTAACTAATTAAAAACAAAGTACAAGTTAGTATAATATATCAACAAATCCCTCTGCATCTATAGTTTCATTTGTTTTTTATTTTCAAGAAATAGACTGCAGGTTTTTATAAGAAGGCTTCAAGTCCCAACCCCTTGTCATTCTTAATACATATTTGAAGAATTAGATTTCCAGTTTTCATATCAAGGCTCAAGTTGAGTATCATTTTACAGATTTAAAATACGATTGAAAGATGATTAACGCATGGACGATTTTCAGTATAGAATGGAGGGCATGTAGTATCCTGCAGGTTCGTTATACAGCCCAATAGTCATGAGTGTAAGTTGATGGACTAGTCTTAGATCGTTGTCAAGACACCATCGGAACAGCTCGGCATTTCTAGTTGGAATAAGAATACCTGGTCCTCCATAACAATCAGTTTCTGAGGCAATGAGAGCCTTAAGATCATCATTAGTAAAACCCACAGAGTGGTTAAAATATGTCAATCCACTTGTATAGCCTGTAATTTTTCCCCGTGCAAAACTACTTTGGCAATTCCTTGCTTTATACTGTCTATTAGCTCACCATTTCTATCATGACCATGAATTGCTTTGCAGATTGCGTTACATGATTCCAAATCCGACTCAGTTGCTACCCGTACAGATCTTCCAGGAATTACTGCTGAAATTGGGTTTCCCTGCATGGTTGAGATTGGCTCTCTAACATCAAACCCTAAGATGGTATACAGTGCTAGTGATCGGTTATGATAGGACGCTTGGAGCAAACGTATTGCCGGATAATTTTTGCTTCTCGCTCTCTCCATTACATTGCTCATTAACTGTCGACTTGCTCCCTTATTCTGGAATTTTGGATCAACTGTCATTGGTCCAACCCCTGCTACCATATTTGACCGTTCGTCTAAAAAGTTGCTTCCTACGACCTTGTTATCGTCTCCTTCAATATCTTCGGCAACTACTGAATAGAATCTAGGGTTAGAAAGAAAAGAAGAAGCTACATTTATTCCGATATCAACAGTGGGGAACTCGTGAGGAAAGCCATGCTTATCTGCAATTCCTGAAAATGCATCAAATATTATTTTTCCAACCTCCTTCGCATCATTTATGGCTCCAGGTCTTAATCTCAAATCATGCTCTATATTGGTCAATTTAATATATGAAATTGCTTGTTCAGATTTTTATTCTTTTATTTGTTTTTCTGGATCTGTTCACCTTAAATTTAATTCAGTGCTATGAAAAATTGAAAATAAATACCTTAACTTTATGGGGCTGGAATCTATAGTAGATACAATGTATCACATTATATTACTTTTCTGATAAATCGATTCTGAAAATATTTATTGTATGAATCCAAGATTATACGGTATGGATTCGAGTCCCACTCCCGGCGCCTCAAACGTGGTTTTCCAACTATATTGTTATCTATCAAAAGAGCAAAATTTGATTGTTGAATCTCCAGAGTAATTCCAACGGTCAAGTATATGGTGAAAGTCCAATAGAATCACTTACCGACTTGGAAAGAAAAATAGATTCAATTACAAAGACTCTTTCAAGACCCTATTTTAATAAAATATTAAAAGATCTTCCAAAATTCAATCCAACTAATACAAGAACAATTGTTGAATATATAATAACAGAACAAACGGAAATAAACATCAAGGATTCAACGAAGGAAAGCAAAATAAAGACCCTGGTATGGCTTTCAAACTTCCATGAAAATAAATCGTTTATCAAGTTAACTAAGCAAGATATTTTAGAGTACCTAAATAATTTGCGAAAAACAATTCTTGAAGATCCTTCCAATAAATGGATTGGAACATATAATGGCAGACAAATAATGTTCTCAAAATTCTTCAAATGGTTATACTATCCAAACGAGGATTTCAGAAAAAGATTAACTCCTAGTTGTATGCAAGGAATTACGAAACTTCCACGTAAAGAAAAAACTTCATACAAATCTTCTGATATTTGGGAAGCTAGAGAACACGTCATTTTCTTAAAATATTGTCCTTACAAGAGGGACAGGTGTTATTATGCATTAGCAAGAGATATGTCTGCAAGACCTCATGAAATATTGAATCTAAAATTCAGGGATGTCAAATTCAATATTACGGATAAAGGGATTCATTATGCAGAGGTGAGAATTACTCAAGGAAAGACTGGGCCTCGGACGGTGCCGTTGATTGATTCAATTCCTTATCTAAAAGAATGGATGGAAGAGCATCCGAATGGTAAAAATCCAGATTCATTTATTTTTATATCTTTAGGAAATAATCATGGTTCAAAATTAACTTTAGATGGCCTTTCGAGTCACTATGATTACTATAAGAAAAAATATTTCACTAAGATATTAGATGATAACACTGTACCTGGCTACGATAAATCAGTAATAAGAAACATGTTAACAAAACCCTGGAATTTGTACGTGTATCGCCATAGTGCTTTAACAGAAAAGAGTATGATTTTACCTGATTCAGCCCTCAATGACCATGCAGGTTGGTCTATGGGAAGCAAAATCCCATCACCTCTTCAAATACTATTGCTTATTTTCCTGAGTTTAGTATTGGTTCATTTGGCAGCCATGTTGAAACCGTTTCTCAAATATCTTCCACTATTGCCTATATTTTAACTTGGGTAGGTAGCGTAAAATTACTATATCAAAATTTTAAAAAATTCGGAAATTCAAATTTTGGGCATTAATGATTTCTTCTCTAGTTTATTACAACACAACTTTTCCTCTTTTTGCATTAGGATACTTTAGTCCATCTACAGATGCTAATGCAATGATGAATATGCTCATTTTTTCTCTTGGAGGAGTTTTTACAGGCATTATCTTTGGAATTTCCTTTTTGTCGGTAGCCAAAACTTTGAGAAGGGATACTGCAACCAGAAACTACATGATATGTGCAGCTTATGGGTTTCTTATTTTCTATATTACAGGATCGGCTACAGCAGCTCAAACAGCATATCCGCCGTTTGGTCTAATTTCAATATCTTTTATTGGGATATCATGTTACTTAATCTATATAGGTCTTTATTCTTCAGCCCTAATTGTCTCCCAAGATACAACATTGCTTCGATCAATTAAAAATTCTGTAACAGAACAATCAAAACTTCTCGGTAGTATAGGTACAGCTCATAGGCGGAAAGAGTTGGAGTCAAGAGTATTAACCATTACAAAGAGGTTGGCCGAGAAAACAGAAGAGTCAGCAGTGGAGTCGTCATTGACTGAAACTGAAATGACAGATTATATAAAAACGGTTGTAACTGAAATTGAAAAACATAGAAAATAAAGCAAGAGTAATAATATTAAGATGCAGAGTATGGGATTGCAAAAATCCAGATTCAAATCCCGCACTTCTCTTTTTATTGATATCAAGTTTTTGTGGGTTTTAGAACAGGGTTTGGGGTTAGCTTTCAGAGAATAAGAACTAGGTTGCATTGTTGTTGTGGATTTTGTTATTGTGATAATACATGGTAGTTTTATTCGAATATCACATACCGGCGCCTAAAGCGCCGGCTACCATGGTTGTTGTTGTCGTCTGATTAAATCAGGCTAGAAATTTAAAGATATTATATCGCGCCGCCTTGAAGGCGGCGCTAATCCAACGAATGAGTAATAGTCATCCAGCTATAAAATAAATAACATCTCCAAATGTTATCTCTTATAAAGTATCCAAATCCCAAGGACAAAGACACTAACGATGACGACGTTACTGATGGAGCTTGATGCAGCATTAGACAGTTCCTTTAAATGTATTTGATAAAATCGAATTAAAGTTTAATTGATATATACAATTATCGATAGTAATTGAATAATTCTAATCAAAATATTAAAGGGACTTGGGCTTTAGGAGATTACAGAAGTATAGGTAGAGTTATTGCACCTGTATCTGCTAAATTAATAAGACTTGTTAATGTTAATTCAGAAGATACTATTTTAGACGTAGCATGTGGTTTTGGTAACACTGCAATAACTGCTCGAAGAAAAGGAGCTAACGTAACAGGTATAGACATCACACCTGAACTTTTAGCACTAGCAAGAGTGGAGGAATCTATTGCTGAAGTCAGCGGTATAGAGTGGAGGGAAGGGAACGCGGAGAACCTTCCGTTTGAAGATGATTCATTTGACATAGTACTATCAACATTTGGTCATATGTTTGCTCCTAACCAAGAAAGAACTGCAAAAGAAATGATAAGAGTACTCAAGAAAGGTGGACGCATCGGCTTTGCAACCTGGTCACCTGAACTGGCAATAGGAAGAGTATTTTCTATAGTCTCAAAATATGTTTCAATTCCATCAACTCCATTAGCTTCATCTCCCATACAATGGGGAAATCCCGATAGAGTGCGCGAACTCTTGGGTGGAGTTAAAGAGATATTCTTTGAGAGGGATACAATCAACTATCCTATTCTAAGTCCAAATCATTACTGGCAGGAGATGACAACAAAATCAGGTTTCATGATTCAGCTTATACAGGCATTACAGAAGGAAAACAATACTGAAATAGAATCACTTAGAAAAGATTATCTTAAAACCTTGGAACCATATATTCATGATAATGTTGTTCGGATGGGGTATCTGCTAACAATAGCAACGAAAGAATAACTACTGATGATAAATATTTCTCATTTATTTACCACGGCGAAAGAACTTGACTTCATTCAAGCATCCTGGTTTTATCCCCTGCACCAATCCCTTAAATGTTTACAACTTCAGTTATTTTCATGTATAGATATTTAGATAGTTCTGATAATTCTCATTTGACAAAAGACCAGACATTTAACAGAATTATTAAGAGACTTGATGATTTTATGGCTAGATTACCTTCTCTGAGGATAAGGAATTATTACTCGGCATGATATCAGAGGTTTATTACAAGCAACACAAGGCTATTCGAACAAAGTCAGAAAGTGACACTGAACTGTTACTTTCAAGACTGATGGCGATAATAATAGAACAGAATTTAGAAATAAAAAGACTGGAACAAAATCTAGTATAAGAAATCACTATTGGTAAAGGATTGTGCAGTCATTTAAGGATATTATCACCTTAAGTAATCCGCGCCGCCTTTAAGGCGGCGCTAAATGATAAGACTTTGGGCCTTTATTATCTTAGTAATATCACTGCTAGTGGTTTCTCATTACCAGTTTGATCCAAATTAACAAGCAGGTTTTTAATATAACGCAAGATAGATATTTCACTTAATGTCCTAAGAATGAAAATCATTAACAATTAATATATATTACAATCACTTTGTGTAAGGATATGAATAATGATATGAGATCCATATCTTTAGTAATATCAGGAATCATTATTATCCCCTTATTGCTTTTGACTTCAGTTACCGCCTAGTCGATTAATAACATCAGTACAACACAGTTCGCCATTGCCTCGCCAAATACTGATTCTTCTGGTTCTGATTCCGGCACCATCACCGCAAGGTATTGCAAAAAATGGTAATGACGGAAAACAACCGCCACCTGTAGATCCAAAAAAAGAGGCTATACAATGTAACGATAAAACCTGTGCTTGTAGTGGTGAGAAGGATTGTAAAGCCTTGAGAGATAGTGGATCATGTAGAAATAAAAATGACATTGATACACAAACTAAACTCGATGCCTGTCCAAGATAGGGGTGAATAGGCTTTAACATAGATAAGAAATTTCAATTGTTATTTTTAATATTCAAATGTTATGAATTCTCTTAAAAGATTACCATTAGATTAATTCATCATTGCTGTGAGACATTATTTAGGATTCTTTTATTACTTTTTTGTTAGTTTATTGCGCTCATTTTCAAGTTTTCCTATTCTTTTCATCAAACCATCGATATGGTTATTATAAAAGTCAACTTTCTTAACCAAATCTTTAAGCCGCCTTTGATATTCTATGATATCCTTTCTATCCCAACCTTCAATGTTTGACACATCTGTAATTTTTTGTATTTTAATGAACTACCCATGACTGCCGAAATTTAAGAAAGTATTTAGGTTTGCTGGTTGTTTCCAAGATTCTTATATTCTAATAGTTTTAGAAAATAAAAAGAGGTTATGCATTATTTCAGACACGACAAGGACATCCAAAATCGAAATTTAAAAGCAGAAACAAAAATAAAAGAATTTTGCAGTGACAAACAACGTCCTTTTTGTTTAATCATCTAGAGATTTTTTTATCTGTAATATTATATGGAAAATGAATATGCTTTATATGCAATATTGCAAATATCTGTCGAATGACAAAAAAGTCTCAACTACAGGAAATCACCCTTTGTTTTTTAATGATGATTACTATACTGCTTACGACGACTGGGAGTAACTATGTATTTGTAAGTGCTCAGCAGTTCGATCCCAATCAAATTGATACCAACAATCCTTCTAGTGATAATATATCACAAATACCAGTTGGAACTCTTCCTAATGATAATCAATCTCAATCATTTGGAGACGGAGGCAATCAATCAACCCTGATCCCTGAATCTATAAGAGATAATTTAGATCAAATTGAAGTGGATTCAGCAGGGATTAATGGCACACAAGGGCCACCAGGACCTCAAGGTGAAGTAGGACCATCAGGGATTAATGGCACACAAGGGCCACCAGGACAATCCGGAAATAACACTACAAGTAAGGTTAACATATATGTAAACAATGGAATTCAAGAATCAACATCAGATGATTCATTTGTTACGACTTCTGCAGCCTGCATTGAGAATGACATTCCAATAAGTGGTGGATACAGTATAGTAAAGGAAGACGAAGTTGAAGACAATTACGAAGTAAATGCAATCGAGAGCACGCCTAACCTCCAAAATAATAGTTGGACAATTAACGTAGAAGGAGATAATATTCAAGTAACTCCCTATGTGTTATGCTTAACTGTTACCGAATAGTAAACTCCATTATTTTTTTGTTCACTCGTGGATATAATGAAAATAAAATCTAAATACACATATCAACAACTCTATGGAGTTAAGACGATAATTAAATAGACTGGTCGCTCTATTGGTTGATATACGGTTGTTAAATTAACCAGTAATCTAATTTTAAGTAAATCGTAAATCATTTTGATTTCATACTCAGGTTTTCAGTTTGACATGGATCGTTATAGTATATTCAACATGGACAGAAGGATCCCTAATTTATACAATCAAACTATATTTTTGACCTCCATGCAATCCTAAAAGTTTGACCATTTCAAAAGATGTAGTAGACTGGTCCTTTTTATACTGGTGAAAATAGAGCGGAAACACCGAGTCCGTTAATCACATGGATTCAAATAGTTCCAGGTTTTGTATATCAATAGAATATAGCGGCATATAATTGCCCGCTAAATTAATTACAATGATTGTAAATACAGGCGTTAAATTCAAAGATCAAGTCAATAGAAAGATGGCTAGAGTTTAGAAATAATATATTATGAGTAACGTATATTCCAAAGAAAAAGATAATGGAATTTTATATTTTGATATAATTATCTTTGAATTCAGTTATTGTTTTAATATTAAATGCCCAGCCTAATGAAGTTATGAAAATATACTTATAATTATCATTTTTATTTTATTCGCAAATTTAGAAAATACTCGCAGTGAGTATTATTGGATTTCATGGACTGAAATTTAGGATAAGGGCAGACTGAAATGAAATGTTGCTCCTCTACCATCTTTATTATTCTCAGCCCAAATTTCTCCACCGTGTCTATTAATAACATTTTTAGCCAGGTATAAACCCAATCCTAACCCATCCCGGGAATTGGCAACAAATTTTGAAAATAAACTCGGAAGAATCAAACGGTCTATTCCAGTTCCATCATCTATAATACTTAAAATAACCAAACCTTGATTTTTGTCATCATTTTGACTATTACCTGATTTAGTCTTCTCAACAAGGATCTCTATATTATTAGAATCCGGTATATCTATCACATTAGTGATTAAGTTTTCAATTGTGAACTTTATTCTATTTTTGTCCGCATATATAATCAGCCTATCAACATTTGTAGAAATGCTAAAATTTTTTTTGGTAATAGAAAAACTATTCTTTTTTAATCGATTAATGATTTCTTTAATTAATTTAATTAAATCAAACGTTTCTTTATGTAGTACAAAGGTTTTATTTTCTATTTCTGTGATATCAATCATATTGTTTACGTGCTTGGCCAGTTTTTGTGCATACGCATGAATAATCTCAATAATATCCTTATATTTTTTCAAGTCAGTTTTCTTATCAAGCAATATCTCAGAAAACCCCAAGATGGGTTGAATAGGATTTCTCAATCCGTTAGCAAAATTATGAACGAACTCTTGTTGCAACTTATCTTGTAATCTAAGTTGCGTAATTGCCATTTCTGATTTCTTATATGATTCATCCTGACTCCATAACATTTCAAGAATTGTATTATACGTAGACACAACCGAACTGCTATTAGAGTGGATTGTAAAATTGATATCATTTTCAAATATATTATGAGGTATTTCCTCAAAATTTTTGAATTCTGAAATAAATAATTCTCTTCTGTCTATGGTCAAAATCATTAGATCTCTAGATAATGGGGAGTTTGCAGATTGTTTTTCCACATATTTCATTCTTAGATCATATTCCTTCTTGAGTTGGCTAAACTCTGTTAATAGAGCCGTTCTTTTAATTGAACTCCTGCTAAGAACTATTACTATTATCTTGATATCTTTGCATTTACTCTTAGAAATATGATTTATGATTTCTAAAATTTTTCGCTCTATCAATTCAGTAGAAACATCATCATCTGATACAGAGTAAAAAATATATAGTTCCTTAGTTAAGGAACCCAAAGCCTGTCTATATTTTATCATGGTGTTATTTTCGTCTGTTATCAGTTCACAAATATCTCTTTCAAGCCCTTGCTCAATCTGTTTAATCTTAATCTTTGCAGGGATTGCTTTTTCCCACAACATATCAAATATAAGTTTCTGTTGCTCTACCAACCATTTGTTTTTACTATAAATATGAATCGGCATGGAATCAGCGTCACCATTTTTTGATTCTAAGAGGCTTAGATATTCAGTATCATTAATGATTATTCCACCCTGGATGTTATAGAAATGACGTAACTCAACAATTTCCATTATTTTTTTACAACTAACCAAGTTTTCATTTTTTATATCTGTAATATACCTAACTCTCTTACCCCGATTTTTTAAATGCTGGATACAAGCACGAATTACTTTTGATTCTAAAAGCAATGGTGATACGTCTGTAATTCCAAAGCCATCTAAATGATTGACGGCATTATAAAGTAACAGAGTAAAGCCCTTTGTGATGTCATCAGAATTTTCAAGAATCTTAAAAGAAGACAATCCCAATCTCCTATACTAGATAATTATGATTTTAGTAAGCGGCTTTAGTTGCATATGCTGTAATCAACATATGATGAATTTCATACTATTTAATTGCTAAACATCACCTTGTTAAACTCTGTCGTAGTTCATATTTGTAAAAATTTTTAGATCAACAATAGAGATGTGTTTTTAATCATCTTTTAAAAATTTATTCAACTGCCTGCATCTTACCTCTTATAAGTTCTACTAGAGAAGGGGTAAAATCCTCCTTATTCAGGTTATGATCTTTTTTTCCATGTTCCATAACTTTTTCTATTATTTCACTATCCTTATCCGCCTTTACTATATAATCACAGTCAAACCCTACATCACGACATTTGAAACTTAACATTCGTTTATTCAGTAAAGGTATTTAAAATATTTATGGTTTTCTGATTATTAAAATGATATTAACAAAACTTGAATTAACTTAAATAGATCAGAAAACTAAATTCTATTGTAGGTTAGGATTCTCATTTAAGTATTTTCTATATATCCGCCCCTTTTATAAAAAATCAAGAAAACTCATCCACAGGTATTAAGTTAGTAGAATTCTGCATACTTGGGAAAGACACCTTACAAGCTTTTCAATATGAATTTGAAAAATCAAAACCACAATCCTAAAATTAGTATAATTGTCCCACA
>JACDCB010000100.1 GCA_013694585.1 Candidatus Nitrosopumilus sp.
ATTTAATACCCTATAATACATAGATTATTTTATAATAAACAGAAATCAACAAAAGCAACAAAAGCAACAAAAGCAACAAAAGCAACAAAAGCAACAAAAGCAACAAAAGCAACAAAAGCAACACCTGTAAAAAGTGGAACAAAAGCAACAAAAGCAACACCTGTAAAAAGTGAAACAAAAGTAACAAAAGCAACAAAAGTAACAAAAGCAACACCTGTAAAAAGTGAAACAAACGATAAACCCGTGGTCAAAAAGACTATAACCAAAACTAAATCAAAGCCATCTACAAAGAAAGAGAAATCTCTGTAAGTTAGTTTTTTCACAATTTTTTCATATCTTATTAAATCTATTTCTCTCTTTTATTTGCTCTACCATTTGGATGACAAAACCTCAATTCATTGGATCGTGATACAATAGAGTATTCAAAATAACTAGAATTAGGATCGTCTACATTCTTGAGTTAACAGATAGCAAAAACCTGTCCCTATAAGTGTAGTAATAAAAAAATTCGGTAAAAAAACTCTGATAATTAGGATGATTAACCTATGTCTCGATAAGAACTCATTAAGAAGAAAAATCAAATTCGACTAAGTAGGTTTATTGAACACTATTCAGTTCTTTTGTTACATAATATGAAATAACTTTACCTAAAATTGAGTACATTGTACAGGTAAATCTGTAAAGTCACAAAAATTAAAGTAATTCATTACTTTTATCTTTGGTATATTATACTATGAAGGCTATACTTGGAATAGATTATACTTTGTCTATGCAAATGTGATTACAATAAACAAATAAGTATTATCTGTGATGTTTGTACAATATTTGAATTTTAAACATGGTGTTAAGATTTGTCATAGAATTATCTTGGGAACTGTTGCTATCTACCTTGGGCCATCATAAAATGACTTTATTAATCAAGTTGTAGTTTATATAGATAAAGGAGGACTCAAGCTAAGTAGATATGGGAATTAATATAGTATATACTTCTGAGGACAATAAATTTAAGCCATTCAATCTATACTTTGAACCATATATTTCTGACAGCAACGCCCCTAATCATTCTACTTTGAAGCTAGTTAACAAGGATTTGGCATTAGAAATTTACTTGGAAAATAATGATAGTGAACTTATCATAAATCAAAAAATACAACGTGATCTTATGCTGTCATATGAAAAAATTGTGATCGAATATGATGATAGTAAACAAATATTTCGAACTTTGAAAAAAGTTAAAGCAAATTTAGAGAACTTAGTTAACCAATGATTACAATATTACAAATATTGCTAATTAAATAGAGGCGTATAGTCAAAATGTATACAGCCGGTAAATTAAATTAATATATTGATGATTAAAAAAAAGCGCGCGATTTTTATTATCAACAATGACATTGAATACAGATACCTTTTTCAAGTGTACAAAACATGAGATTTGCAATTGTACGCACATATTGATCAAAATACATCCTTTAATCAATTCCCCTTATACTTTGATATGTATTAGATATTTGTAAGTGGTACTTGATGCTTACCGAATCAGCATCTCTTCCTCTTCTCAACCTGCTTATTTTTTTATAATCAGCCTTACACTATCTTAACTAGGATTGCCAATACATGTTTAAGAATAGGGGCATAATGTTAGTTGACAATATAGTACAATTTTACACTGCGTAATATATATAAACATAGTACATAACTAAATGTAATGAATAAAAAAAAGCAAATGATAAAACTGAAAATAATTAGTCGATCTCCATACTTAATGGGCATAAGAAAGAGGATAAGGATACATAGTGAAAAATAAAGAAATGAAGTATAAAAAAAGAATAATATTAACAAACTTGAAGGACTATAACTATACAATAGTATCATATTATATTTGATCGAAAGGTGCAACTGACTGTTCTATGTATTCTCATAAAAGATTGTAGATAGTCTTTTTAATACTAATTTTATATAATATGCCTACTATTATATTCATATGACCATAATTGAAAAAAATAGTGATTTTGTAACTCTAATAAATTCATTCACAGTTGACCAATCAAAGCAAAGAATACTTATAGATATGTTGATAGAAGCTACCGAACAAATTATGAAAAAACAGGAAGGCTTCATATCGGCAAACATACATCGTAGCCTAGATGGGACTGCTGTAGTAAATTATGCACAGTGGGAAAGCAAGGATGCATTTGAAAAAATGCTCAATAATCCACAAGCACAAATTCACATGAATGATATTTTAAATGTAGCAAAATCAGACGGAAGACTATATGAAGTAGTTTTTACCGAGTGAAAATCTTTTAGCAACTTAGTCCATTAACGAAATTTAACTAAACTGTATCTTGATTATATGGCATTAGAAAGTATCCGCTTGTTAACATTTTATTACTACCTTCAGATACATACTTTTGGAAACAATGAATACAGTTGGGAATGTGGTGTCATCGAGAGCATCATTATTTCATCTTAAATTTGCAAAAATGCGACTATAGTAACATTATCTATTCTCTGTGTTTTCATCATCTAATTTCTCGTCGATCTGTTTTTGAAGTTCTTTATATTCTTTATATTTTTTATCCCATTTAGAGAGCACGAACCATTGCCTGATTCACATTGATTAATATTAAAATTTTTAATATACCTAGGTACATTGAATTGTCTTCATGTAATGGTTGAAAACAATTTATAAATTAAGATTTTGTCCACCTCTGCCGGTGCCTACACTCCTGTGGATGAGGAGGAAGAATTATGGATGGATTTGTTATATTATAAGGATCGTAATCATGGAGATGATTTTGTAGCAAAAAATGTCAAATGATAAAGAATGTCAAGCTGGTTATGAAGAGTTTACTGAAACTTTTGACACCTGGGTCTTAGGTTATTAATGGGGAGTTCTCTCGCCTTAACGCTTATTAGCATCGAAAAAGGATATAGTGGAATAAATGACAACAAAAATTTTTGTGAACCTGCCTGTGAAGGATCTAGACAGGGCAGTAGAGTTCTTTACTAAACTTGGTTTTAAATTTAATCCTCAATTTACGGATAAAAATGCGACGTGTATGATAATCAGCGAGGATATTTTTGTCATGCTATTAGTTGAAGAGTTTTTTAAAACCTTTACTAAAAAAGAAATTTGCAATACTTCAAAAAATATAGAAGCCATAATAGCACTATCGGCTGAGAGCAAAGAAAAAGTTGATGAAATGATTAATAAGGCAATAGAGGCCGGAGGGGCTGAACCGAGAAAACCACAAGACCATGGATGGATGTATGATCGTGCTTTTGAGGACATTGATGGACATCTTTGGGAAATAATATACATGAATGAAAGCGAGTTAAAATCAAATGAAAAAAATGACTAGATAATAAAAGATAGACTTGATCTTATTGCCTATTTTAAGTCCAACCTAACAAAAAACTAAAAAAATTTAAAATGTTGGAATAAAAAGGTGGGATGTATTGGAAATTCAACTACTTGAATTTCTTTTAAATATTTAATCCTATGACAACAAACCCTTTTAACTCGCCAGGATAGGTTTTAAACATTTTTTAATGGTCAAAAATCTAATTCTATGTCCCTATTACTCTGTCATCATATTCGATTCCAAAATCGAATTGATAATAAAAATAAAATAAATGACTCTTTTTTGATCTAATATATTTTACCGAGTTAGAGATCTAATTACTCCGTCTATTGTGTATGTTGTGGCAAATGGCTTGTTTTAAAAGATAGATAAAAAGGCTTATGTATGCACATCAAAAGTGATGAATTATCTTCAAAAAAAATTAGCATCGTCTAGATTTAAATAAAATGGAATGTTTTCTTGCATGATAATATAAATGAATTCTAAGGTAGTAGATGAAATCAAAATTAAAGGTGGTAGGGTGCTGACACTAGTCGAGGGGGATATTACTGAAAGAAATGTCGATGGAATAGTCAATCCTGCAAATTCTTACTTACAACATGGCGGTGGAGTAGCTGGTACTATAGTAAGGAAAGGAGGGCGCATTATACAGGAGGAAAGCGATAAAATAGGTTTTGTTCAAGTAGGATCATCCGCAATAACTTCTAGCGGAATTTTACCATGCAAAGCTATCATACATACTGTAGGTCCAAGAATGGGTGAGGGGTATGAGGACGAAAAATTAAGCAAAGCCATCAATAGCTGTCTTGAACTTGGCTTACGAAAAGGATTTAAAAGCATGTCCATCCCTGCAATCAGTTCAGGAATATTTGGTTTTCCTAAAGATAGATGTGCTAAAATATTAGTAAATGAAACGATATCTTTTCTAAAAAACCTAGAAAACTCATCCACAGGTATTAAGTTAGTAGAATTCTGCATACTTGGGAAAGACACCTTACAAGCTTTTCAATATGAATTTGAAAAATCAAAACCACAATCCTAAAATTAGTATAATTGTCCCACA
>JACDCB010000110.1 GCA_013694585.1 Candidatus Nitrosopumilus sp.
TCAAGCCTGCAGGTTCTTGAACCTTGATCACCACATTCATTCTTCTTTTGAGAAAAGTATCATAGAAAGGACGATGCAGTACATCAAGGATAGGACTGAAAGTTTCGATGACTACTTTCCATGCAAATGAAGAATTGTAATCTAAATCACATAATCAATTGGTTGAATCTATTTGTAGATTATCACAACAAGGAGAGAAACCGTTAAGTGAACAGAGCCCTCATACACCTCGTTTGATTTAAGTACTATTTTTATCGTGAAATCCAAAATTTTACCGGCAATTACAATACTGAACTGTATTAAGTTCTATTTCAAATGTAAAGTTCTACTTGAGTTCCATAATTGCATTATAATGACTAAACTACATTAGAACCTCACAGTATAATTTAAATTATTCAAACCTTCATCGTCTTGTGAGATTTAGATTGATATATTTTTGATTTACCTCGGTCTTTTTGGTTTGATTCGTGTAAAACAAGCAACCCTCATAGTTAGTTAATCAAAAATGAGGTGTATCCACATAGCCAATAATTTTTCTTAGGAGCATTATAGTAAAATTGATGTAGTCATGATTATCAATGACTATCGGTTAGGACATTTCTTACAAATTCAAAATTATCAACATCATTTCTTATAGAGTCAATAGGTGTTTCCATTATGAATGGAACTTGGCTTAATTTCTTATTATTTATTAGGCATCTTAATCCACCTGCTCCAATTTTTCCTAAGCCAACGTGATAATGTCTATCAAGGTTAGATCCCAAATCTCCTTTTGAGTCATTTAAATGAATTATTTTTAGATTTTCTAGGCCAATACTACTATCTACAAGGTCAATGAGGGTTGAAACATTACTCTCATTAGATAAATCATAGCCTGCAGCAAACAAATGGCATGTGTCTAGGCACAATCCAAAATCATTCTGCCCAAGGATATGAAATATGCTTTGGATTTCCTCGATTCGGCTTCCAATACTATTTTTTTGTCCGGCACTATTTTCCAACAGGATTTTAACTTTATTTCTTGGTAAACCAAGGTCGCTGTATGCATGTAATGATTTTCTACATGCATTGACAAGTTGATTTATCCCATGTTTCGGACCCTGACCTAAATGACTTCCGAGATGTATAACTAGATTAGGTATACCAAGCATATTGCAACGCGTTACTTCGTCTGTCAATACTAATATTGATTTTTCATACATTTCACTTGTCGGTGCCGATAGATTAGGCAAGTATGGCATATGTACTACAACGGATTCGGAATTAATCGGGCTATTAGCTAATTTTTCTTTGAAAATATCGGTTTCATGCGGAGTCAGTTCCTTAGTCTTCCATTGTCTCGGACTTCTAGTAAATATCTGAAAGGCCGAACAGCCAATTTCTAATGCGTTATCAACCGAATGTGAAATACCACCACTAATAGATACATGAACACCTAATTTTAGAGCCAATGTGAATAAAATTGTAGGTCTGAAATTTATAAGTTAATTATTCAGAAATAAAAAAGACTGTAGACTATTTTTCATAAATATCAAATAGGAATTGTGAACATAATGGCTATTGTTAAATCTATCTCAAAGTAACACTAGTAGAACATTACGCTTGTTATATTAGTTCATATCTTTGAACGACAGAAACACCATGCAAATTATTTAGTTGAGAGCGGACATAATCCTAGGGGTAAGAACAAAGGAGGAAGTATATACCACAACTAGTTCATTAACCCTATTCATACTCTTATAATGTCCGATGAAATACGTTCATCTAAAAGTATGCTATTTCTAGCGAAATAGATTAATCTATATAATATTTATGAGGTATTATTCTTTGAACTATCAAAAGAATCTGGAATACATTCTCTCTGAATTCATCCATATTAAACTCAACATGATTAAAGAATGTTCTAAAGACATATTTTATCAAAATTGTATTCAAAGATTTCTTTCTATAAAATTTATAGTAAATTTAGTTTCCACTCTTTTTAAGTTTGAGAGAAATACCTGCAGGAAATAATGCTAACAACTCTACAGCGATTTACGAATCCTTTAAAGTTAATCAATTTCTCTGAAAAATTAAATGTCCAATATCGAAATTCTAACTATTATTGGCGCGATATTAATTTTCAGATTGTTTCAAACATATTTCTTTATTATGGGTATGTAAGTTAATTTACTAGGAATCAATTTCAGCTATCTTCATTTGGGAAAGACTTTGTTCTTTGAATCTATTAATTTTAGTTTCTGCTAGTTGACCAGCGAATATATATGAACAATACTGGCCTGTTTGTCATAATTAACGAATCAAACCAAAAAAGTACTTTATAATTTATGGCAACGTTTTATATATGATGTCAAACGAAATTGATTAATACATAGAAATATCCTTTAATAAACACTCTAAACAGAACTGTATTAAAATAATTATCTACACTTTATCGTTATAATAATTGGAAATATTTTTACTAAAGAATAATCAAAATAAATTAACATTATTTGTTTTCAAACTGCTTATATCGTATGTTTGAATCGTATGCTTAGACAAAGAGATGAATGACAAAGATCTAAATATTGTTTGGGTATGTACTCAATGTAATCAAAATTTTCTATTTTATACAGATGTTCAAGATCATAAGGCTAGTACTGGCCATTCAAAGATTTATAAATTTGATTTGTTGTCCGGTCGCATGATTGACAAGATAGAGATGAGTTAGTTTTAAAATATAAATTAATATTAGATATACATAAAAAGAGGACAATTATCATTTAATCAAAAGCCGGGGTCGCCTAGCCTGGAAGGGCGCAAGCCTGGAAATTAGGAAACTATATAGCTTGTGGCCCGTGAGGGCCTCGAGGGTTCGAATCCCTCTCCCGGCGCCTTATTCGAGGAGACAATCAGACATTTGTTATTTTCAAAATAAATAAGCACTTTTGTAATTATTTGAATCAGAACCTAAAGGTCGCAAATATTCATTACCTAAGGATTGCTAAAGTGTTAAAGAAATGGTTGAAAAAGGAAATAACTATCTAAAACCTTTCGATGATAACCGCAATAATAAAGAATGATAGACTCATTAAGTTGTTTTTATAAAGTATTATTTGATGATCGAGTAGAATGGGTTCCTCTTTTGTAGATCATAACCTGGAATATATTTTGATTGAACAGAGATCAAATACTAAACGATCATTACTGCCGAAAATTTTTATTCCTTCTTTCATTTACAAAATCAAAGAATAGCGATGACAGCCCCCTTTGATTCAAGCTCAGTTTTTTCTTTACCATCAAATGGTTCTAATATTTGTGACAAAAGAACATGTTTTCGATACTTCACAGAAACAAATTATTCGCCACTAATCCCATTGGAACAAACTATGATAAATCTTTTGTCTGGTTTTGTTTCCGAATAGATAAATATCCAAATAGTGATACAGTTTATAGTATCATACCTCACTAAATATAGATAAGTAATACATTATTATTTTGTAGGATTTTTATCGCTCGCACAGAACAGTCTTTAAATAAATGGCTATCACATCTACGATCTATTATGCTATTGGTATTATTCTTTGTTTAGATATCGACCTATTCATTTTTATACAACAAGCCAACTGTTTTCATCATCGCAATACTCATGATAGCTAAAAATGATAGATAGAATTCATCCCTTAACACTTGGTAGAAATAGACAAATTTAAAGAAGGTGAAATCTAAACTCAGATGACAGTTATGACTTTTATTCATGTTGTTTCGATTAGAGAATTTATTTCAGCAGATTTAGAAATTAGAAAGTGCGATTACTTTTATTGAAAAAGAGTTGGAGGATATCCCTTCAGATGATATTCGGATTGATTTTTCTAATGTCGATTCAATTACTCCAGAATTTGCCCACCAATATTTGATGAGTAAGCGCAAAAGTAAAAAGGAAATTCACGAAGTGAATCTGTCTTCATCTGCGGCGGAATTGATAATCAAAAAAGCACTGAAATTTATCAATAGATAATTTATCTACTCATGGCACTGTATTTATCTTCAATAATTTGTTTATGGCTATTCTGTAAACAAATAGTAGTTTATCATAATCATGGTTATAATATTGGTAGTGGGTTCGAATACACCTAAAAAGAGAAAATAAATACAAAGAAAAGGTAAGGGCTTGTACTTTTTATTTCCTTGTTTATATCCAATTTACTTGAAAAGTCGATTGATCTTTGGATCGTTGTAGTTGCTCTTGTTATTGTTTTTGTTTTAATATCTTATTATACTGTCTTTTTAGCCTTGCATTCTTTGGCTTTATCCTTAACTTGTGTCCACAGCATGGACAGTAATTGTCATGATCCCATATCAAGAATATTTCACATGTTCCACATCTTTTTTGACCAATAGCATACCTTACATGCGTTGAATCACTGTTAATGGCTATATACTGTTTACAAGTTTTCTTACAAGCCATGAAATACAATCTTTCGTGACAAGATAGAAAAGGATATGGTTTAATCAATATTTCATTTTAGATGTTAATTTGAATCGAACAAAAATCGTTTTAGATATCAAGGATAACAAGGACTATAGAATATGAATTCTTTTAGCGATTAGGAGGAATAGGAAATATAGATAAGATAAGAATCTGAAATTTGGATATATATGGATAGATTAGTTTCATAATAATAAAAAAAGTGAACCAAAGTAAGAAAAGAAATATCAATATGAATTAGAGTATCTCGATATTATTGATTCACATGATTTTCATACTTACTCATACATTTGAGGGTCTTCTTTGCCCGGACTCGT
>JACDCB010000145.1 GCA_013694585.1 Candidatus Nitrosopumilus sp.
GTCCAAGGCTATGAGAATTTTTTAAACACTCATTACATACCCAAACATTGTCGATATATTTTCCTTCCCTTATTTGTCCTTCTTTTTTTACTTCTGGTTCCAAATGATCAGTAACAAAGGAGCCACATCTACTGCATGTAGGTATAATACTTTTGACCATCAAAGGGTTGAAACTTTATCCTTCATTAAGGTTGCGGATTAACTAATCATGTCGTATTATCTTTTGAATCTATTAATTCATCTCAAGGAATATTCAGGGGTTAAATATTATTTTATACAAAATTATTTGCGGTTAATGGATCGAATTATAATTTCGCAAGAAGTAACAGTCTCATTAGATAAAAGCATTATAAAAACCTCGTATTTTCCATTACTTATTTCTTGTATACTCTTAATCTCCTTATTGCTGCGATTTAAGTGAAAAAAGTTAAACTATTATTTCGTCCTATGACTAATGTAGTAGCAAAAGGAATCCATACAGAACTATTGTTCCAATCGTTAGGGTTATGAGCATGAACGGAAAACCAATTCTTATCCATCTTGTGAAAGAAATATGATGTCCAAACTTTTCACAGCCCTGGAGCAACTACTCCTGCACTAGAACCAATTAAGATACCGTTATCACTTAAGTCAGCATCTAATGCCAAAGCCCAACATAAAGGACTAAATTGAAAACATATTTTTTGATAAAACAGTTTTCCTGGCTTGTACTTTTGAATCCAATCTCTAAATGCACTATGGCTTCTCTTGAAAAACCTGGATAATGCTTTGGACGTATTTCTTAAAGAAAGACCGTCAAAATACAGATGTATGGCGTAAATCACATCCTCCGGTCTAGTTCTATTTCTTGTTTGAAATATCATAAATAATGATAGCAAAGGAAAACCATAGTTTTAGTTAACTTTAGAGCCAATTTCTACTAGTAATTCAGATTAAGTAGGATGAATGAAATGAGAATACTGATAAACATGTAATAAATCATAATATAATTAAAAGATGATGCGTATCATAGTCTTGATTTAATATGGCTTATAAGAATAGTAAATGGACTTTCTTACAGGATATACAAAGAGACCTGACCAATATTATAAACACAATTTATGATCATCCCTACATAGACGGATTAGAAAAGAAACAGATAGCCAAAGACAAATTAGAAATATTTATCTGTGAACAATATAAAATAATTGAAAATGACAAAAGAAATTTTGCTTTTATGATAGCGAAAACATCAAATGATTTAGCCAGTAAACTTTTTACCGATTGTCTAAATGCAGAGATAAATGCTCTTGAAAATCTGAATATCTTTGCAGAAGCGATGAATATTGATAAAAGAAAGATGGAATCATATGAGCCTCTTTCAGGATGTCAGGCATATACAAACTACCTTACGAAACTTGCAGTATATGGATCAGATGCTGAAGTCCTTACAGCTCTTTTCATAGATCTCCCGGTTTGGGGACACAATTGTGACAAGATGAGTTCTGCATTACAAAAAAATTATGGTTTTGATAACAAGTCCTGTAAATTTTTAGATAGCTTTGCTACTCCATTACCAAAAGAATTTACAGACAAATCTAAAGAATTGATACTGTCTTCTGTCGTTTCTTCATATGATGAAAAAATAATACGTACAGCTGCAAGATTGATTCTTGATTACGAGATACTTTTTTGGGAGACAATTTATGAACACTCTACTATCAATCAATAGCAAATCTATAAAGAATTTTAGTATTTTTTCCTCTTTTGTGTGATATAATATTATAATATTCTTCTTTAATTGGTTAATCAAAAAAAATGTCCTAAATGTTCCAATTAATTATCACTATTTTCTCAGCCAGATGATGACAAGGACATCATAAACCATATCATAATGCTTGCTGCTCCTTCGGTATTTTTTACTTCTCCTTCTTGTTTATTCTTGTTGTTGGATGGATCCATTTCCTTCCGTGTTTTAGCTCTGGGATCGGAGGAAGTGTTACTAACTCTGTGGTTGATGTAACTTTTATAGTATTTATTTAATGTATTTTCAAAAGCAAAGTAAACAGCTATAATGATTCATTATTAATAAAAATGGTATGAAGAAATGAGACTATTTTTATTGGTCTTGTAAAAAACAAAAAAAACGAAAAAATAGTAACAAATTAAATAGTGATTTTGAATGTCCTGTTATCCATGATATCAATCTTTACATTCAAATTCTCATGAATCTCTAAGACGTTTTTAAAGACTTCTTTTAATATGAGAGGGGATAATAATATTTTTAATTTCAAGTGGGTTTCATTATCTGATATTCTTTCAAAAGATATAGAGTCATCAGAAAATTCTATTGATCTGTAGATTACATTTTCTATTTTCTCTATTGGTTTTAATG
>JACDCB010000152.1 GCA_013694585.1 Candidatus Nitrosopumilus sp.
AGTCATGAAACCCAGATCCGAAGAACGCGTTCATCATATCGGGCCCCAAAATAGGGATCGAATTAGTCAGCGACGCCGCTATAGAAATAGCTAATACGGCTCTTTCGCTAAAAATAATATCATAGCCGGTAAAAGCTTCAAGAATAGTTAATACACCTAATAAGATTCCTGTTACCCACAGCATTTCATTTCGGATTTTATACCTACCACTGAAAAACTGGTAATACATGTGCAGTAATGCAAGCATAACCATCGCATTAGAGGCATGATAATGTATATTTCTCATGTGGAATCCGTATGGTATCGTATCGTTAATCTTACTTACACTATCCCACGCTCTATCGAGTATAGGTTCATACCACAGCATTAAGAAAGCTCCCGTGATACCTAGTATGATAAAGACAACAAAAGTCAACATACCAAGGAATCCAAGTGGGCTAACAAACTTGGCTGGTAATGTAAATTTTAGCCCCATGAAAATAGTTCTATCGAAACCGGTGTAAATCCACTTGAATAGCCTTACCAGGCTGTTATCTTGATTATGTAAGGAAACGCCCATATCCAACTACCCCATTTCCTGATGGAGTCCAATTAGGAGGTTTGATCCAAATATTGCCTTCATCATCAACCTCTAAATCTAAACTTGGTAAGACATTAGAAGGTGGGGCTTGAAGTGCGGCAGGACCAGCAAAAGCAACCCCGGTCAAAGGATCGTACATTGTCCCGTGGCATGGACATTCTCCACGTTTCCTGCCGTCTTCAGGCCAATATTTCCATAAGCACCATAAATGCAAGCAAACCATGCTAAACATTCTGAAGGCAGAAGCATCATTTTTTTCTCCTCCAAGTTCTGGTGGTAGCCTTATAAATTGCCAGGTTCTGAATGCCTCCTCATTTAATACAGGATCCTCCGACATAGGATAAACAATAGCTTCAGCATGATTTATTTTGAATGTATTGACATTTGCTTGACTTCCGTCAGGCAGAACCACCTTTGATCGCTCTTCCGAGGTTTCTTTTGGATTAGGCAAAAATTTTCCCCAATCTACGAAAGGAGTAAAAGTCATAACTGTACCTGCGGCTGCAAGCAATTTTAAAAAATCTCTACGTGAAATCTTTCCTCCGTCAACATTTGGAGGTTGTCGTTGAGACATTATATTCAAAAATGTGAAAAGATATCTTATAAATCTTTATTTAAATTTTTTATATCCAACATCATGATTTTGCTTCATGAATAACTTTTTAGTGAGTTTAGTTTCTTCCAAATAGAAAACTAATGCTTTACAATAACAAGTTATAAAATTGTTAAATCAAAGCAATTGTACAAAAAGGAAAAATGTTTGTGGACAATTCTCAATTACAAGTTTCGTACATTTCAAGTCACATTGAGTCTTATTCTAATAATTCCATTTCTAACAGAAATATTTGAGACACGGAGATTGGTATTCGCTGGATGTGGAATAGGTATATCATATTTCTTGTTAGTATCAATAACAAGTACATATAAGGTGTTTGTGGATTCATCAAAATTTGCTTGAATTTGAGAGTCACTCAAAGTATTCCGATCTTCTATTATTATGTCAATGAATTTTTCTCCGATTATGATTTCTGGGATAATGGATTTTTCCATATTATCTGTATTTGTAGATTTTGAATGGTCATTTTTATTTAATGAGTTGTTTGAAAAAGAGGGTGAGGATATAGAAGACCTTCGTCGATAGTTTTGTGACGAGTATTGCTTTTGTTCAAAAAACATATTCGAAAAGAACTTCCATCCAAAAGCTGTTCCCAACCCTATAATGAATCCGCCTATATGAGCTAGATATGCAACCCCGCCTGATTGACCGATTAATGCAAATGCTAATTGCATTATGAACCAAAATGGGATGTAGGCTAATGCAGGAATTCTGACAGTGGTAATAAAAAATGCAAATATG
Organism: Candidatus Nitrosopumilus sp.; assembly: GCA_013694585.1. GTDB lineage: Archaea > Thermoproteota > Nitrososphaeria > Nitrososphaerales > Nitrososphaeraceae > Nitrosocosmicus. The sequence continues at coordinate 1,938 of JACDCB010000152.1, forward strand.
ATAGTATGAATCTTGGCGTGAGGAAAGAAAATTAGATAGGCTCCTAAAACACCCGATATTGCTCCGGATGCACCTATTGCGGGTATACTTCCTTCACCTGTAGTTACAGCGTAAATACTGTGTGCAAAAGCAGCCATGACCCCCCAAAAAAGATACAGCATCAAATACTTGAAGTGACCAAAACGATCTTCTAAATTATCACCAAAAACATATAGAAAGAACATGTTACCTAAAAGATGTGCTATGCTTCCATGCATGAACATTGAACTGAAAAGTGATCCCAGGTTTTGACCCGAAAGGAGCAATTCAGGAATGGAACCATAATTGGAATATAATGTAATTACTGCTGCTCTGTTTGAAAAGTTAGCAGTAATAATGACTTCATAAATGAAAATGACAATATTAATGCCAATTAGCCCATAGTTAACATACGGACGTCCATTTAATCGTGGAGTATCATCATGGATTGGGAACATAATTAAATCATATTTTTAATTATAAAACAGAAAAATATTTGTGTTTTTCATGTGCCAAAAGGGTTGAAATTAGGCATATCGCTATTCTTTTCGTTATGAGCTTTTCTAATATGTCGTCTTAGCCGATCGTCTTCTTCGAAGATCATATCACAATATTTGCATTTTTTCTTATTACCATCTTTCTCATTTTTTTTATTGTTATCCTTCGTATTTTTTTTAGAAAATAATTTCACAATTATTTACAAAATGAGGATATAAATTAAAGTTGCTATTAACATCCTACCAAAAATCTGCCAAACTCGACTGAAACACCGGATGGAATTTGATTACTCCATTACTATCATAGTCAAAGTAGATTTTACCCCATTGAGCTTTCTTAGCTTCCATGTTATAGTTTCTTTGACTTTATCCATGCTTTCGCCTTCTACTAGAGCTACTATATCATAGACACCATAAACCTGGTAAACATGTTTTACTAAATCTATTTTTTTTAATTCATTAACAATCGATTCCTCACTTCCCAATTCTGCATTCATAAGCACAAAAGCTTCTGGCATATATCAGATTAGTACCTATAACAAATATAAAAATGTGATTTAGAATCAAATTTATTGGTTCAATAACTTGTTGCTAATACTAGATTTCTGGGCTTAATTTTGATTCATCAAATAATTTAGCCCTACTCCATTCATAATTGAAGAAGTCTTCGCACCACTCATGAAATGAGGCATCTTTGCTATAAAACATGATATTAAGATCAGGTTCCCCCTTAAGCGTCGGAAAGGATATGCAAGATTCTTTTTCATTAAATATTGTCACTATGTTTGTTTTATCCATCATTCGACGTTCCACGATTCCTTTAGATACAAGATTTTTCCATCCAAGTTTTTTTAATAGTTCATTTCTTCCTTTGGGAATCACAACATCAGCTGGGAAGATATAACAGAATTTGACATTATTATTCACTCTTTCAGCAATGGTTTCTATTAAATCGATTGGAACTTGGGAAATAACTTCCTTGATATAATCTTGAGAATTGTGATAGACAGCCTTCCAACGTTGAAGAACAGCCATTACACCCACGACCACTTCACAATTGTTCAGAGAACCAATTCTCTGAATGAATTTTAATGGTAGGTTACTAAGTGTATGTTCCTGGAAATAGTCCTTATGTTTAAAAGGGAAGTCAAAGTTTGGAATAAGAGAAACAATAATCTCCCCGTACGGAGTTAATAATAATTCGCCTTCTCCAGTTTTTTTCACAAGTTTTGAATCAATTAATCGGTTAATATTACGATGTGATTCCTGCATGGTGGCATTCAAATCCGTTGCCAGCTGAGATAAGCGATAGGGTTTTATTGATAATTTCAAAAGCATGTATATTCGCAGGTCTCCTGCAAGTTCAAAGAAAACTGATTGAAAGTCATCATCGGCCTGGCTGAGCATACGTTAAATTCAGAGAACTGGAATTTAAACTTGATAATTTAGCTGAAGTAAACCTACACCTAGTAGAAAACAAAACGTTTTAATTGGTTTTGGTAATGATAAAATTTGAAGTGCTGGGGTAGTATAGAAATGCATCCGTTGCATTGTAAAGTCCGGTCCAGTATGGGGGACTGTCACTCCCTTGACCCGGGTTCGAATCCCGGCCCCGGCGCTTTATATGATTCTTCTTTCCGTTTCTGGATTCATCCTCATTATTATTAGTAAGGTTCTTGATGATAGGACGTTTATAAAAGGTCGATATTAAATTAATAATTTTCATATCATCGTAAATAGAAGAAGATCCTTGGATTCAAGTGCCATCAATCAATAAGTAATATTTAACAATAGTATCAAATGAGTACACTAGAGGAACTCGTATTACATTTATCGAATGTTTTTCACTATTATTTAATATTTGATTCTGTGGAAATTAAGCCTAGAGAATACTAAACTTCCACAGACAAGGTAATTACAAATAACCAAATATTGACCAAAAATCAATTTTAGTCAATTCTTAGTTATTGGATTTGATTTTAGGATGGAATGGAGGGATTTTTTTTGTTTTTTTTCGCATCCCACCCATAAAGTGCTACAGCCCATCCAACAATAACTAACATAATCGATACAACTTCTGCATCTACCATCGGATTTCGGAATTGTGTAACATTAGGAGGAGATTGTATATTATATTCCGTATCAGGTATTGCCTCTCTAATTACAATAGGAGCTGTAATTGATATTCCTATAAATCCAATCACTACCATGACTAAACCAGCTATTAATATTGGTTTATAACTGACCATGCAAAGAGCTACATTTTTTCCCATATAAATATAACTCGATTTCAATGGAACTAGTCAAAACAAAAGTCTTCCAAAACCACATGCAGTT
>JACDCB010000171.1 GCA_013694585.1 Candidatus Nitrosopumilus sp.
ATTTACATCTCTAGAAGGATTGTACAAATTACTCCATTTATTTTGTTTTCCGGATATTAAATCTGAAATCAATATTCCAGCTATAGTACCATGAGTTATTCCGTTACCCGAATCTCCTGTACAAATATAAATATTGTCATTTTTATTGTCTATTTCACTGTGATCGGTAGTAGAGTTTAATCCAATAAACGCCAATGAATCTAATGGTTCCATGACCTGTCCTGACCATTTATATACTATATCCTCAATTGGGAAACGTTGTTTTGCCCAATCTATTAATCTGGTATGTCTCGCCTCTATATCATTTTCATACCCTGTTTTATGATCCTCCCCACCTATAATTAACAATTCGTACGAACTGTCTTTATTATCTATTCTTGAATTAATAATGCTGCTACCATCACCATTGGATTCCAAGTCTTGAATTCTAACATAATGATACGGCTGAATAGCATTTTTTGAATTATTATTACCTGTATCCCAGAACAATGCTTTAGGAACTGTTCCTTTTCTTATTAGAGCTCCTACCACATATGTTCTATATGGACTTTGTTTATCATAAATTTTACTTACTTTATCTACAATAGGAGCATTTGTAGCTATTACAATCTGTTTTGCCCCAACCTTGAAGCCATCATCTGTCGTTACTTCGTTATTAGAAACATCTTGAACATGAGTTTCAGTAAAAATTTTGCCGTTTCTATCTAATATTGATTTAGATAATCCTTGAAGATATTTTAGTGGATGAAATTTGGCTTGATTAGGAAATCGAAGACATGGGCCTAAATCAAGTGAAGTTAAGGGTGCATTAGGAACTAATTCCGTATTAATACCTACCCTGTGTGTTGCTTCTAATTCTTTATTTAATGTCTTTTTGTCATCTCCTAGGCCTAAAAACAAATAACCGTCTAACCTTTCAAAATCACAGTCAATTTTTTCTTCAGATACAACTTTTTCTATAAAATTAATAGCACTTGTATGGCTCTCAGCAGCTAGAATTGTGGCCTCGATACCAAATATTTTTTCTAAATTAAAATATCTATCATCCAAAGCATGGGTGATGTGTGCGGTTGTATGTCCAGTTTCACCGCTTCCTATATACCCATCTTCCAATACTCCAACACTCTTGCCTATTTTTGCAAGATTATATGCGGTAGATAATCCCGCAATACCGCTACCAACTACAACCACGTCTACTGAGATATTTTTATCTAATTTTTTAAATTTAAGTGGTTTTCCAATATTTGCAAACCATGAAGGTAGATTTGTAGAAGAGGATTTTTTATAAATTTGAATAGAATTTGCCTCATTAACGTCCTCTCTTATTGGAAATTCTTTTGCATTATGATTAACAGAATTAACGTCTTCTGCCAAGATGAATATTGAAATGTTAAATATAAAAGATTTATTATTCCTAGGTTTAACATAATGAATTTCTTTAAGGAATCAGCAATATTATGATTTAGAATTAATTTTTTTGATAAAATATGAAATATAGGATATCATTTACACAGTATAATCACTTCATACCATATTAATCGTTAGGTAACCGAATAAATTATAAATTTCATGTGCATACTAATAGTTGTTAAGCATAATAAAAAATATTTGAAAGTTGTTATGCAGTTATTGTCTATATAGATAGCGGCCTTACTATTCTTAGAATATATTTTTTGTAACAGAAACCTAAAATTTGTTTGGGTAAATATCTAAATATTAATACCGAATATATAACCATTTGTAATAATGTTAACCTAATCTAAGATTTATAAGGAGGTATAACATTTATAGAAACATGATTAAATTTGTATACACTGCTCTATTGTGTGGTATACTTGTTGGAATTATTTTGTTTGTATTAAATTCCATCGATCAATTCCCAAATTTTCAAGATATTTTTAGCACTGTAACGAATGATAGTAACGTGAATAGTAATTCAAAAAATGAAATCAGCAGCAATATGAAGACTATTGGTAGTCATACGCCTGGATATCCACTCGCTAAATCTAAGGGCACCATTTTAGATCCAACTGCGGAAATGGATATGCAAAATGCTGTTGTAGATCCAACAAAGTATCTTCGCGAATTCAATTACGGAAAAGTATCTACATTGCCTAATGGAACAACATTAAGAGAATTTACGTTGATAGCATCAGATAACTTGGTGAAGGAAATATCACCAGGAGTATTTTACAATGTATGGGCATTTAATGGAACAATACCTGGACCTACTATCAGAGCAACAGAGGGAGATATAATCAAGATTAATTTCATTAACAACGGGTCGAAGCCTCATTCTATTCACACTCATGGAATTCATCCAGCTGGAATGGATGGTGTATTTGAAATGATTCCTTCAAAGGGAAAATTTACCTACGAGTTTGTCGCAAAGCCTTTTGGCGTATTTCCTTATCACTGTCACATGACACCCTTGGAAGAACATATAACACATGGCTTGTATGGTGTTTATAT
>JACDCB010000210.1 GCA_013694585.1 Candidatus Nitrosopumilus sp.
CATGTTAGCAGTACCTTCAAGTTCATCTCCACCCACAATCTACCGAACCGCCTAGTGTGGTCATATTATCCGTGATAGTATATAACAAATTCCAACTTTATATCCATATTATGCTTTGAATATAAAATTATTTGTGGTACAAACATCTAATTGACCTACATTAAACCTCCAGAATTATTAAGTGTATTTAGTCACTTGTATCATATTTCTTATAAAGTTAATTTGCCGCAATCAATTTAGATGAAAATAAAATTATTTTTGTTACCAATTGCTTTAATTTTATCGATAGTGGGAATATTAAGTATATCATGTGTGGAAGTATTTGGACAACAACCAATAGAATCTACAGAAAATGAAACTAAGGAATGGAAGAATTCATTCAAAATTGATGGAATCACCCAATCCTGAAATATTAACACTCGTTAAATATCATGTACCTAATTGAAAAATAATAATATAGACCAATCACTTTTTTTATTACTAGTTAAGAAATTCTGAATGTAGCAAGATCTTAAGGAATCAATAATTAAAATAATTGTCAAAGTTGTAGAATTATCATCATTTATTCTATATGTTTTCCTGATAGGCCAATACTATCATCAACGTCTTTAATGTTACTCGGTTATTATTTAGTTAAGGAAAGTTAAGAACATGTTGTAATCTGGTCCAGGCAATAGTTAATCACTTTGTAGATATCATTTATAGACCATATACCATCTGTTATAAAAGATACTCTGAAAATTCAATATATTAATATTATCGAATATAAGCCTTGTTTTGTCTATTGAAACCTAATCAGATTTTGAGTCTTAGTTATTTATAGGATCTGAACGTTCGTGTAGTTTTTACCTCTATTCGTTGAGATCCTTTTTACCAGGATTGGAAAAATAATAATTGTGTTTGATCTATCATAAGAATTTCAAGTCATGTAAACTGCGAGAAAAAAGAAAAAGAAATTGTATTCAGGTAGTATTGTGTTCCTTTTATGTTATCCGATATAGTCAAATTAACATGGAGTGTCTTCTTTATCGTTCACGTCAACATCTCCTTGTTCATCTGCATCTTCGCCAGGTCCTTCTTCTACTTCGTTCTCCTCTCCTTCATCATCCTCAACACAGGCAGTTCCTGTCAATATTTCCAATTCCTCATTGGCTAAGTTTAATTGTTGTGCAGCTTGTGTATTATTACCACTGTCTAACGCTTGGATAGCCCCATTTAGATAGTTCTTGATTTGTTGTGGATCAGCGGTTTGATCAAGCTGCTGTTGTAATGCTTGTTCAGTGTTATTTTGAGCATTTGCATCCATACTAGTAGCAACAGTCAAAAACAGTGTTGCTAAAATTAATGGTATTACACTAAAACTAAAGATTAGTTTTGTTTTCATTGTAATCAGCTTTACATATGATAGATAATAAGTAAATTGATACAAGGAACTAATTGTGGTTACAGATTTAGGACTGAGAATCTCAATTCACTTTGTCATTTGTACCATAAATGTTTTATATTTAATGGCCAAAACAAAGAGCAAATATTAGACCACTGTGGTATTAAGCTAAACGTCTTGTGATTTCAAAATTGTTAGATATTACATATGCAAATAACTATTAAATTTATAATCTCAATTAAGAATTACATAAAATATTTTATGATACCAAGAGTCTTATTTGATATCAATCATACAACTATTGATACCTATATTAAGTTCTTAGGTGAATAGAAGGTTATACCGTTTTAAATGAGAAAAGATTACAAAAGAGTCTAATCAACAAGTTGCTTACAGAATAGTTGTTTGACTTGCAGATAACATCATTTTAACCATTTCTTTCATTTTGCCATTATATGATAAATCCTTTATTAAATTGGTTAAATTCTCGACCATAGTTTCATAATAATTGGGCTGGTCATTTGGGGGTATTTCTCTAAACCCATCTTTATCAATTACCGCAATTTGTGTATCTTTTCCCGATAATGAATCAATGTCTTTAACTTCACTGATTACATATAATGCCATTCCTATACAGATGCTTAGTGGCAAATCGGACAGTTTTTTATTAGTTAAAGAATACATCCTAGTTTGTTGGTTAAGAACCAAATAAGCGAGATTTGAACCAGACCCTATCGCCTCAAAATCATTACTTACCAAAAATACTTCAGAAGTCTTAACTTTATATCTCCCGATTTCACCAAATCCTCCACGATAAAGACAGAATGTTTCACCTTTTTCATTTTTTACTTTTGCAATTATTAATACATCCGGACAAAAAGGCAACAATGATTCTAAATAGTATCCAGAATTTGAACAATGATCTATATTCTTAAATTTATGCAAATTTGCAAATGTTTTGGCAATCACATCTTGCAACAATTCTTCCACCTCGAATTCCTTGTATTCTTTGGATTTCAGGTCCTTTTCAAGTTGATTGACAACATATTTTATTTGAGAAGAATCTCCAGCTCCACCTAGCCCGATAAATTGGTTTATACCGTAAATTTTTTTAGATTTTAACTTTATTGTATTAGACGTACCCTGACTATCGCTTGCAATGACAATACTATCTTTACATTTTATCGCTATTACAGTAGTCAATCTATCCTTATTAAGAATTAGATTCTATTATGTTTATAATTAATTTGGAACTATATTCAAAAAGATTGAAGGTCGGATAATGGTGATAACGGAAATTTGTATAACTACAATCTTTTGAAAGTGACTAAATAGGATTTGACCGTACATGTTTGAAAGACGACCGCCAAGAAATAGCATCATCTCATCGTGTTATTTGATAAATTTTGAGCGGTTAAATCAATTTGTGAATTAAATCTCTCTAAATTAAGAAAAATCAATTGTGCTTCCCCCGGAGATAAAATCATTTTTTTAGTAACATCTATCCCAAATACAGAGGAGTAAATGTTGTTATTGTTGTTATTGTTGTTATCGTAAAATCCTAAAACGATACCAACTGAAATCAAAAGGAATATAATAGTTAAGAAAGGGAGTGAAAAACTAGTAAAATAATAGTAAGAGGATTTAGCTTGATGCATTAACGTTTTGAATTAGGATGCCCTAATTCACTAATAAATCGGCCCTGTTAACTTAGCGGCATAACTCCTTGTTATGATATTCAACAAATAGATTCATCCAATTTCGCACATGCTTTAGTTTACAGTTTATTGTTCTACATGGAAAGTAGTCGTCAAAACATTCAGT
>JACDCB010000217.1 GCA_013694585.1 Candidatus Nitrosopumilus sp.
TATGTGTTCTTTATCAATAACTGTTATTATAGGAATACTTTTATCGATAAAATTTTTTATATTATCATCGTAATACCACAATTATACCTCTACCTCTAGAAAAATACTATATTAAAATCTTTAGATAAGAGGGATGATAATGACAACTCAACAATGGTGGAAAGATTATCAGCCCATCCCTTGTATTTCCATTCATAATTGATGGTGATAATGATATTACCCATAAAGGAACTATCTAATCTGGTTCCTTAATGTTCAATAGCTTAAATGACATTATAAAAACTATGAATATCACACATAGGTTAGGAGATGTCAAACACAAGGTGGAGGATACAACAAAGGATATTGCAGAAAAAGCAAAAGATAAGATAAATTAACAACTGTTCCTTTCTTTTATCACTCGTAACTAATGACTTTCTCATTATCTCCATTTTGGTATATAGATCCTATAGTTATAATATTATATGAAGATCTATGAGCCATATGTATTTATACACGGATTATTTATTTAATCATTAACATGGCAACAGCATTTGACAATATTTCTAATTACTTGTCAACAGAGCCCACATTAGCTCCATCCTTAACCAAATCCCTGCCAAGTACATACAAATGTTCATCTACAACCTGTGACGAAAAATCTATTTCAAGATGTACTAAATGTTCTGAATATTATTGTTACACTCATGTATATGGACATATACACTCAATAGAACATTTTGAAATTCTAAAGTAAAATATTTGTTTATTTTAATTATACATAAATATTGCTTGAGATAGAAGGGATAAATAACTTTTTTACCTTTAATCTTATCTTTGGAATGCTTAAAACAATTGAGTTGTACACCTACCAACTTGAGAGAAATTTTCGCTGAATTTTTTGAAAGATTGCTATCGAATTTCCCTTTGTATATTTTATTTCAATATTTACTATAAATTAGTATGTTTTTTTGTATTGATTTCAGATAATATTATTAAATATGGTTTGTGAAAATAATTTTCTTATTGCTTAGTCACTCTTAATAGGTCCGGAGCGTATCGTATAATTTATTACTATTGTGCTGAAATAATCGGTCAACTTATTAAATTCAAATATATGTCGGTATTATTCAGAAAATAATAAAATTTGCTAATATAACCTACATAACTGCTAGTTTGAATTCAGGCGCTTATTGACCCAGCATGTATTTAACTTTTACACAAGGTATGACTATAGATGCTATACAAGTATTTTAGACAACTTTATATTACAATAAATTTGTTGTCATTATATTTGAAGTTAATATTTTTTAATAATACTAATTTTAAGACATCTCTTTCCTCAATCGAAGATGATGCCGTTTCTAGTGTTCCTGCAAAGCTGATGGGACAACATTTGGTTTTGAGAAACATTGCAGTATTAAACACTGTTTACAATATTAAATCTATTGAAATCCCATCCGATCTCTACTTAGTAAACAACTTAATTCACGAGTATTTTCCCGCCATTACTATAACAATTACGAAAACTAGAGAAGTCTTTCAAAAATCAAGCAATCATAATTCGCACTCACAAAACGTCTCTCTACGTACTAATTTATTGACAAGTTTGAACGAATCCACTTCATCCATAAGGATTCCATTTAATTCTATATTACATCTTAATGCAGAAGCTGAGCTAGTAATTGATGAAACAAATTATCCATGGGATTTTTTAAAATCAATCCAAAAGATTTTGAATGTGGAAGTAACCTCTACAAAGATATCATCAGGAGCAAAAATATCTTTGGTATGACTTGTCCATAGATAATATAGTATAAAGATAATAATCAATTTTCTATTATACAACTAGATAGCTCAACAAGCATTGCGTCCCACATACGAATAGGATAGAGATACTTGAATACCTTTCCTCTTTTTACTCTATCCTATTCTGTTTCTATTCCTTATATTCTATATCTTTCAGAAAATGCTTTTAACAGATTTTTAAAAGATAAGAGTAACGAACTATCTCATTTCCCACTATTAAATGTCAATCTCTTTTGTGGTCTCGATCTTGATTTAAAATCTTTCTTGCCTTTTATTATATCCTTTCTGTTTTAGAGTTCCTCTAAAAAGTCTCGTCCTAGAATGAAAGTTTTTTCATATTTTTTGACCAAATGAGTCTCATTTTGCAGTTATATATTACATACATAGTTGTTAAAGGATTGATAAGTTTTTTATATCCGAAATTCGTTATCAAGTTACAGTATACTAGTCTCATATATTCTGTTAATATTATAGCGTATAATTTTTTTCTTTAGGTTAGATTTGTTCAAATTATATTATGAATATCTCTGCAAGTTAGTTTCTAGAGCTATAATGTTATGCCATTTAATGAGCTAGCCTGCCTTTCGTATCTTCCATATTCACTGAATTCTTTGTGACATTTTGCAGTCGTTAGAATTCTCACGTATTTTCAGTTTCAATATATTTTTAGTTTAAATGCTATCATTTGATCTGATTCTTGCTTTTCTACGTATCATATTCTTTCCATACCCTGAAATGCTACGTTATAATTATTGTTTGATCTTCAATTTTCCCATTCTTTTTATTTTCATTGAATTTTTCTTTATAAATTTTTCCTCTCGGTTTCGATCGTAATCTATATCCACAACATGGACAAAAAATTCCATTCCATTGTATAAATATGCTGCAGATTTGACATCGTCTATGTCCTGCTAAATAATGAGAACTTTTTTTTGTTCTAATAGCTTTATGTCTAGTACATATTCCTTTACATGTCAATTTAATTTCAGTTACTATTGTAAAATTATATATTCTTGTATAAAAAAGATCACAGTTTAGCTAACACACAAATCAAGTCTATTTTAGGTTTAGCCGTGCAATTAATTTACGATAATAATCTAGGGAAACTAATTAAATCTGTGTATACTATTCATTTAGACAACGACAATTACTCTTTATAGTATGTTCGCCTTCCCTTAATTCTTTAATAGTATGAACCCGACAGACCTAACGACCATGACTTTATATCTAGCCCCAGTATTGGCTACATATATTGGAGCTATCTTGGGATTTTGCTTGACATTTAGGCGGTTACTATTTTCATAGGGCGAATAGAATGCAGAGGAAGAAAAAATCATCCCTCTGAATGATATTTACACCTTCAATAGCTTTATCCACATTCTTGTCGATGGACGAATCAAAAAGATTATTACGTTTTCAGTTAAAGATATTTTTGTATTTTAGTGCTATTAATCAAAAAATAAAATTTCAACTATAATAACTTAAAAAGGACTGGAATTATGATATTTTTATTATTGGTTCCATTGAATATTCTAAATAGTAATGGACCGTTTCCTGCATTCACGGGTTTATATAGCCTGTGTTCTTCACCAAGATATCTAATTCATTCTTAATTTAGATG
>JACDCB010000274.1 GCA_013694585.1 Candidatus Nitrosopumilus sp.
CTCCACATTTCGGACACATAGCGTGATCACTAAGACATTCTTTACAGTAATCACTACTCGCTTCAAATTTAATTTTATCTCCTTTATAATAACAATTCTCGCATACTAATTCCGCCATTGATATAAAGGGCAGTTATCGCAACTTAATAATATATTCATAATTTTTTTAGAAAGTCCTAATAACATAACTATTCTTGATATAAAACTTCCCATGGTCAAAATTGACTATAGGAAAGAAGCAAAGGTCAAAAAGGTGGCAGTTATGGTAGGATGATCGGATTGGTATATTGTGGAGATGAAAAAGTACTGTTAAATCAGGTAATCATTGAAAGTGGTTATGCAAAAATATTAGTTAATTATTGCGATAGAAGTGAGTTCTCAGAAATGAAATGGGTTCAAAATAATGGTTGCAACGAATAGTATTCCATGCTGAATATAAAGTCAATAATTATGAATTGGTTATTGGAATAGCAATTCTGTCTAACACTCTCTTGGCCCAAATAACATTGGAGGTCTTCTCTCATACCAGATTTACTATCTTAGCCAATAAAATAATTGGTATATTTTCAAAGAGAAAGATAACGAATTATATTTTAGAATTGAACTCATTTGAATGTTTATATAATTATGAATCGTTATCCATATTGTGATATTATAGATAATGAATATCATTGAAAATGAAATACCATACCTGGTAGAGGCAAAAACTTGCGGGTGTAATGAAAGAGGGAAAAGTGTTTCATATCATTTCATTGAAGCTTCTCATGGTCTTTGTATGGACAAAGTAGAATTGATGTCCGCTCAAATCCAAGCGTGTGAAAGATTATTGAAATTAGCCAAGGAAGATGGTGAGATCTTTTTACTAAGAGACGAAATATCTAAATTGAAAACGGCATTAGAAATGATACAGTACAAGTAGTTTGTAGTCTGAATAGTGATTCTAAAAGGGAATTTCCACTTTATTTTCTTTTTTAATCTATGTAACCCTCTCACGATACAGACTGGCCCTTCTTAGATGATCATATTTTTTAAAATTTCTTGTATTTCGTTTTAATCACATGTTCTGCGGTTTATTCTTGCTCACTTTTGTTGATTACATACTGTATTAATTAGACCTAAATATTCGCATAAACTTTATAGTGATTATTTGTGCATGCATAATTAAAATAGTTCTGATTTATATGTTTGAAAAGCATATCCTTATCATGACTGATATAAAATGCAAGATTATCTCAGAACCCCATCAAGATCGAAAGGCGGTATTCAGGCAATCCTCTATAAAGACTCCTTACATCGATGGAGATGACTATGAAGACGTTCAATCTATAAAGATGTCTTATCTCTGTGGGAATTGCGACTTTATTCTTGCAAAAAATATTCACTCAGATCAGATCGCCCAACTTTTAAGTACAAATAGTAAAGGATTAGATATTGTACTACAATGTCCAGAATGTAAAGAATTCAATGTATTGAATTCAGATATGCATACTTCCTAAGTTGTTTGTATTAATGACTCTACTAGGAAAATTTGGATTCAAAATGAATTCACGATGTCAATTTATTTCTTCTCTATTATAATAGACGAGGTAAAATAGTTCCTGTAGGCTGCGTAACAGATGTAGCTAAAACCATAATATTGTGGCGAGCCTGCACAAGAGAGCTTAATTATCTACTATTCGAGTAGAATTGGAAATAATTCGAAAGTAGGGATGTGGGCGGTGTTATTTAAATAATAGCAATTTCATTTTATATAGAAAAATATAGATACCTTTAATAGCTTTTCTGATTAAAACTGGTTGGAAAGGAAAGATAAAAAAAGATTGTCTGGAAAATCCCAACTAATTGAAAACAATCACCCCCTGTCTACTCTTGACTTTGGTACCATGGAGTTTATGAAATGGTTAATGGAAGAAGAAGATACAGGATCAAAAGACTGTCTAATAGTAGTAAAGGATTTTTTCGAAAACAAATATGTGATTTTATTCGATAAGAATATTTCTAGTTCGGTTATAGTTAGTTACAGAGAAAGCATGCCTTGGTGTATCACCTGTGATACTGATGACTGCGGCCATGTAGGATTCGCAATATGTCTTAAACAACACTACGATAGAAACGATCAAATTGTTTTCTGATTGAATCCAATATTTAATGCGCTTCTGAATTGCTTCCTGCGCCCGATTGTGGTAATCCATTGTCTTTGTCCTGATCTTTTCTATATCTCTCTGTGAATTTCCAACCATATTTAATAACATAAGGTGAAATGAATGTGGTGATGATCGTCATAGTTCCTATCATTGGTAATATGAATGGGCTTGCAGCTCCAACGTCTATTCCACCCTTTGCTACTACTAATGCGATTTCTCCTCCGGATGAAGACAATCCTACAGCGGTACGGGTTGAAGATAGATTACTTACTCCTTGTAGTCTCGAGGAAAGGTAAACCGTTAAGAATTTTGCACCTATTGAAACTCCTATTAGGATCAATGCTGGGATTATGAACAGTGGAATAAGTTTGAAGTCCATCAGTGCTCCAACTGAGACAAAAAATAATGCTGCAAAAATATCTTTAACAGGAGTAGCCAAAACACTAGTTACAGCATGTGACCTTGACTCTGCAATTAGGACGCCTGCAAAGAATGCACCAGCTGCTACTGATATTCCCAACTGAAAAGATATGAACGCAAATCCAAAAGCAACCCCGACAGCTGCGACGATTAACACATCATGTTGATTGGTTCTTGCAATAACATCCATTAGTTTTGGAACGATTTTGGATCCTACTATAAGTACTCCTGCGATAAATCCAATGGTTATTGCTATTGATATCATAATTTCATTGACAGAAATATCTCCGCTCACTCCAGAAGATTGGAATATAGCTAGCAAAGAGATAATGAGAATATCTTCGATGATTGCGGTTCCTAGTATCAAAGTGGCAGCTTCTTCTTTCATCATATTGAGTTCTCCTAGAACTCTCATCACGATGACTGTACTTGTTACTGATATCGCTAATGCTATGAACAAACTATCATAGAATCCAAGTCCAAGTGCCTGTGCAGTAAAGAATCCTATAGCTAATGTTCCGAAGGCTTCGCTAGTTGCAATGATGATGGCTTTTCTACCTATTCTTTTTAGTCTCTGTATGGGGAATTCCATTCCTACTGAAAAGAGTAACAAGATTACACCCATTTCAGCAAATAAATTAAGGACATCTGTATTATGAATAAGACTAAAAGGTGGAGTATTGGGACCGATTATAATACCTGCAACAATAAAACCTATAACTACAGGTTGTTTTAGTCTGTAAAAAATCAAAGTCATTACAGAGGCAATTATCATTATAACTGCAAAATCTTGTAAAATTTGTTCAATCGGTATTTCCACAACAGAAGTTGTGGTTTACGTTATTTAAATAATCACGCTATAGTTCAAATTTAAACGATTTAGTTATTTTTATTTTTTCAATGTATTTGCTATATTATTGCCAAATGGCTGATTTCAGCTTCTTGTTTTTTCAAAGTAAATAAATCTGAAACTAGTTACCTAATGTAGGAACCATGCTAATTACAAAATATCATAGACATAAAACATGGTATAATGAGTTCATACAAAAAGATACCATGCGGATGATTTAATCATTAGAGTATGAAAAGATATGGTTCGTCACCTTCTTTTTATCATTTTTGACCAATTTTTTTTGACATCTGATACTGCCATCAAATTCTAAAACTTGATTGCAAAGGGAAAAATGCGATAACATGAAAAACATTGTATATTTATACTTTCTTCATAAAGTTTCCTGTTTCTTAGTCGAGAAAAAGATTGAATTGATACTTTAATAATTTTTTTATTTGCTATGAAAAATATTATTCTTTTGAACGAAAATGATTGGGTTTCTAAATTGCTTAATAGTTATTTCCTATCCTAAATTGGCTTCTAGGTTATACAACCTCTTATCTATAAAATCCTTCGTTATCATTGTAGGTGAATCTATCTTTAAATCCCGTGGGAGAAGCTTGTTTATCTTGATAAATAATTTTATTTTATCATCTGTATCTTCCTCGTAAATACATTTCATAATCATACGTTTAACCGTATTTACATTAATCATAGTATACTATTGATAACAATGTTTATATTCATATCTATTACTTTAGATCTGGCTACATCACCTTCTTAATTCTTTAAATTAAGTACTGCGTATAAATAATCAAATTGAACGTGGTTAATTGTTCCTCTTTAGGCGAGATTAGGAAAAATATTGATTCGTTAGACATGGAAATTGTTTCATTATTAGTTAGGCGAGGTAAATATGTACAGCAAGCTATAAAATTTAAGAGCAATTATTCCAAGATAGAAGACAAAAAAAGGGTAGATGAAATTATAGCGAAGGTTACAAGCTATTCAAGAGAGTTAAATTTTGATCCTACTGTAATAGAAAAAATATACTCATTTCTGATCGAAGTTTATATTCAATTTGAAAAAAAGAAGTTTCTAAACCCTTAGCAGTCATCCATTCTATTCTTTGATGTAAATTTTGTCCGTTATGTTCAACTTCGTATATCCGAGAATTTTGTTCATTCTTCGAAAGGTAGTCTAGCATATTATAATTCCTTTAATCCATTTGCTAAATTTTCTTTGCCTAATTGGGAAAACCATATCGATTATATTGATTGCCTATTTGTGTGCCTGATTGAATCTGGTCGACTCTGAACCATCATTTAACAATACTGATTAGCAAACATGAAGTATGAAACATAAAACACATGATTAATTTAATAAAATACAAATATTAATTCAGTCAAAGATATAATTGGAACTAGATTGTTAATGAAAATATCAGATAGGATTAGTCGAGTTGAATATGCAATTCGAGATGTTATGTTACATGCAAGAGAATATCAAAAAACTGGAAAAGAAATTATGTATTTAAACATAGGTGACCCTGTAGCTTTTGATTTTAAAACTCCTTTGCATATTAAGACTGCTCTAGTGGATGCTCTTGCCAATGATAATGATTTTTATACTGATTCTGAAGGATGGACTGATCTTAGACAATCTATAGTAGGAAAAGAAAAAGGAAAAAAAGGTCTAGACTTGACCCCTGAGGATGTTTTGGTTACAAATGGAGTATCCGAGGGCTTGGATATGGTTATGGGCTCTATTGTTGAAGATGGCGATCAGATTTTGTTACCTGGGCCTTATTACCCTCCATATTCTTCCTATGCAAAATTTTATGGCGGTAGCATATCTGAATTTGGGATATATGAGGACGGTACACC
Source organism: Candidatus Nitrosopumilus sp. (assembly GCA_013694585.1). Lineage (GTDB taxonomy): Archaea > Thermoproteota > Nitrososphaeria > Nitrososphaerales > Nitrososphaeraceae > Nitrosocosmicus. Next base: position 5,283 of record JACDCB010000274.1, read on the forward strand.
TAATCTAGATGATATAAAAAATAAAATTTCATCAAAATCAAAGGCTATCTGTATCATTAATCCTAATAATCCGACGGGTGAAGTTTTCAGCCGTAAGAGCCTACAATCTTTGATTGATATAGCTGCGGAAAATAACTTGTATATCATTTGTGATGAAATTTACGATGAAATTGTTTTTGATGAAGAATTTAGCGGGATTGGCAGTGTTTCAAGGGATGCCCCGGTTATACTTCTCAATGGATTTTCCAAGACTTATTTGATGACTGGACTACGATGCGGATATGTTTGCATGAATAATAATTCTAGGCAACTCGATCCATTAAGACAGAATATTTTTAAACTTGCACGTGTTAGGATAGCATCCAACTTTCCAGTTCAAATTGCTGCAAATGCTGCTTTAAACGGGTCACAGGAACATTTGCCTATTATGGTGCAGAAATTAAAGAAAAGAAGAGATTTAGTTTACAAGAGACTAAATGAGATCAATGATTTGGAATGCACCAAACCAAAAGGTGCTTTCTATATGTTCCCAAAAATTGATTTAAAGAATAGATGGAAAAATGATTTAGAATTTGTAATTGATTTATTAAATTCCTCTGGTGTTTTAACAGTTCACGGGTCGGGATTTGGAAATTCAGGAACGGGTCATTTTAGAATTGTATATCTACCACCAGAGGAAATATTAGAAAAATCCATGGATAAAATACAAACGTTTCTCACAAAAAAGTCGGTATAATGTTGACACCGCCGCCGCATTTCAATTCATAAGTATTTATCCTGCCTCTTCCTTCTCCCAAAGTAAATTAGGACTAGACCTATCGCATACATCACTACCGCAAATTTTTCATTAGTTATGTCAGAGTTAAAAAAATTATCGACATAAAATTCTGGCCCTAATTCTGTTGATATGAGAATAAGATTTCTTATTAATATGATAGTTGCCATTATTATGAATAGTATCCCAAGCGGGAACATCCATTCTTTGCGTCTATCCCTTATCCTCTTATCTATTTTATCAAAGTCCATTTTAAAAATTATTATATAAAAAATAATGTTTATACTAACTTTATCCCTGGATGTTTTAACTTATTCTGCTTAGAAGCGTTAAGTATCATTGGAGTCATAACTTCTGCCTGGTAAGATAATGAGAGGGGGCCTAAATAAATCGGCCTCAGGCCATCTATTTCTGATACTAAATTCGAGATTATTGTTAGGGATTCCTTGTTATCAGTGCAAATAAAAGTATCGGCATTAAGTGCTGATTCTATGTCTTTAAGTTTTATTTCAGATATTGTATGGAAAGCTGAAACTATTTTATTACATTTTGGTAGATTTTCGGCAACCATTGTTCCAGCTGATTTTTTCCCCTCTTGAAAAGGGATATAATAAAATCCATCTTGATTCCTACTCATAGGAACAATCGGTGAAACTACGATACATTTTTCATCAATAATATTTGCTATATCCATACATGTGCTTTGGATATTTTCATAAGGGATAGAAAGTATTAATATGTCGCTCTCTTTTGCTACGGAGAGGTTGTCGTTGCCTCTAATAGTTCCTTTGACTTTTTCAGCATATTTGCTATTCTTAATATTTTTTATATGATTTTCTGACACAGTTTGAGCTTTTTGTTTATCTCTTGAGCCTAGTATAATTTCATGGTTAGCACACCATCTTAAGGCAAACCCTTCGCCCATGCCACCCGTTCCTCCTATGATTCCAACTTTCATATGAATGTGTTAGATATTAAGTTCTAATATATTAAAGCACGTTTGGGCTAGATACCAATGGGTTCAATCTCATTGGGTTAAATCATTTCATTTATCTTGATATCTTTTTCTTAGAATATGGTGTGAATTTAGTCTTTAAAAAAGTCCTTCAGATGTATTGATTTATCTTCTGAAAGTACAGAAGGAGCCACAAAGGAAATAGAAAGTTTCCAAACCACGGGCTTGCCTAGAGAGCCACATCCCACAGGAGGGGTTATTGATCCAAAGATGCCCGCAAATAGGATAGGCTACTGGATCAACCAGTCCAAGACCATGCAGATGTAACGGGCAAAATCTATATCTATACCGATAAGAAATAAATTCAAGCTTGGCTGGAGATAAATCCTCCCCCCCGTTTAGTGTAATGATTGTGATTCTCTTTTCAGCAGGATGTTCATTACCCATAATGGATCTATAGTATGCTTTGAATACATGTCGTCTTGATACAACTAATTCCATCTAATTCATGGGGGTCTACAGACTTATTACCTACGTCCCAAGGCCGACACCAACAACGTTATGCCTTACTTATTTGTCTGGCATCTTTGCTCTCTTTTATCATCCTTGAAGTGCTAAGAACAGCAGCAGCAGCAATAACAAAGACTTATTCATAGGACCGACCGTCAAATTGATTATGATTGCATGACGACGACCCGGATTCATGGAGTTAATAATTCTAAAATAATTAGAATAACTGCACTTATCGGTATATTATTTAAATATGTTTGTACCGTATATAGATATATATTGGTAAATTATTACATGTTTTGTGTCTCAAGTGACACAATAGGTTTCAATTAAAAGAACACATTTACCACCGATAACAGTCCTTATAGTAATATTATAGACTGTTGTATTTATAGTCCATTTTTACTATTCTATGAATTCTTTGTCATCATCTATCCACCAGTTGATGGTTTGCCCATGACTGCTTTCTTCTTTACAAGTCTGAAATAACAATTAACGTCATACTAAGAGGATGTTGGCACTAGCTGGAGAAATAGACACATCATCGAGATTAAGACGCCCTTCTAAGTCGTCCTAGATTCAAACGTTAAAGTATTTGCAGTTTCCACTACTTTTCGCAGACCTAAAGTTATAGCGTCTCCATGTAGCAGATGCTAATTATCAATATGGCTTCCTTGGATATTTACCAATATTCACATATTAACCACATAGTGAAAAGTACTGTTTTGCAATACCGTTTATCAATATATACTCATACTGGATAGGTAAATCGATTGATGCCGATGATATACAACAATTACAATACATGCACATGCACATGCCCATATCTATAGTCCTTAATGCTATCAAAATGAATACAGATATTTCTAATTAATCACTCAATCATTCAATCATTCAATCATTCAATCATTCAATCAATTTGAATACTAATTTGACAGGTTTGACAAATTGTGACTTTCATGAGACAATAAATCATATCTCTCGTCCTTGCTGATAGCGCACTTTAAAGGTTGTATCGAGAGAATATTTTAATGAAATGATTATTATCCAACATCATATTACAATTACTAGAATATTTATGAATAGTTTAATATTGAAATAATTTTTAATATATTTTAAGTAATTATGTCGCTTATTATTTTCATGAGGCATGGTCAAGCCTATAACAATGTCAAAAGACTGTTAGTTGGAAGAAACCTTGAATCTCATTTGACCGAATTAGGTCGAGAACAGGTAAAACAAAGTAGCGAATTACTAAAGACAATTCCGATCCACAAAATTTACTCTAGCCCCGTAATCAGAACTGTAGAAACTGCAGAAATTGCATCAGCGACACTAGGATTAGATTACGAATTAGACGAAAGATTATTTGAAATCGAATTAGGAAAACTAGTTGGGCTATATTATGATGATGTCTTATCTGCTCACGGTGATTTGTTTGCAAAATTTTATTCAGATAACGATGACGAAAATTCCTTACTCGAATTTGAAGTGGAATCATTTGGTTCTGTAAGGGAAAGAATCCGAAATTTATTGCAAGAATTCGTTGGAAAACATGTAGATGAAAACATACTGTTAATTTCTCATTTGGACCCAATCAAAGCTGCGATTTCACTGGCTATGAATATAAAGCCATCATCGGTATATAGTGTTCAAGTCCCAAATGCCTCCATTAACGTATTAAAGAATTATCAAGATAATCTAACATTATGCGGCCTTAATATCTTAAATATGGGGCGATTTCTCACTGAATTTTGATATTTTCATTAGAGTTTAATTGATTCAAGTTTCATTTTATTTTCATTCATTATTTTGTCTGATTATGTGTTTCTCATTCATCAAATCAACGTTAGCAAAAACCTTAAATGACAGAAAGATTCACCAATCCAAAGAGAGTGGAGATTAAGGTATGGCTTTTTCCTCTGTTAACAAAATGTTGTTGATTTTCATATTTAGTTCTATGGTTGTAATAGGTATTCAAAGTATACTCCAAATAGTTTATGCTGCAGAAGATGGTGAAACTGTAATTCGTAGAGTTGAAATCTGGGGTTTATTTTATAGAATGATGGTTGCAGCCTTTGTTGTTGGAGCGGTAGTCCAGGGTTTGAATGTTTATATTTGCTGGAGATTTAGGGAGTCTCATCCCCGTTTCAAAAATATTGATACTGCTGGAGGTAAAAATTAGTGGGGCACAGTACTCCGGAATGGGTGTATATAGGCGCCGTCACTGCAATCCTCATTTGGGTTGGGGCGGAATCATGGAATATAGAACATACCTTGGAGTATGCACCTCCTAATTCGGAAACCGTACGAGTAGTAGGTCAGCAATGGTTTTGGTCATTTCAGCATGCTGACGGTACTCAGGAAATTAACGAGCTTCATGTAAAGGAGGGGATACCTTATAGGTTTGAGATAGTTTCAAGCGATGTCGTTCATAGCTTTAGCGTCCCAGATTTTGCTATGCTCATGGATGCTGTTCCTGGGAGAGTTAATACAATGTGGAATGTATTCGACGAACCAGGCGAATACCTAATTCAATGTAGAGAATACTGCGGTATGCTTCATCAAGATATGAGGGCAAGATTATTCGTTGAACCTAATACTGATAATGCTACTGCTGCTTCAAGTGAATCTGAGCCAACAATATCTCAAGGTAGTGGAACTGCTACTGTAATTGCGCCAGGTGGAGGTGAAGTAGGTTCTACTGGAAGCGGAACGATGCGAGTAGTTGAACCAGGAAATTTGACCCAGACGACTGGCAACGATTCTACTGCTGCTAATGCAACAAGTGGCAACGAAACTTCCTCTGGGAATGCTTCCTCAACAGCTTCAGCATCTGGTCCGGCTTTGTCTATTCCTGCAGGTGCCGCAACTCCTGGAAATCCGGCTTATGTTCCAGACACATTAACAGTTACAAAGGGAGATGTAATTACTGTGACAAACGATGATACTGCACCGCACACTGTAACCAACGGAGCTACTCCTGGCGACGCTGATGCTGGAAAATTGTTTGATACCAGTATTATGATGCCTGCAGCAACAGCCCAAATTGATACTGCTACCTTAGAAGCAGGAGATCATCCCTTCCATTGTACCGTGCATCCCTTCATGACCGGAACACTCACGGTACAATAACTCTGCATTTTTTTCAAATGTCCTATTTTTTAAAATCAATATAGTATAGATATTACAATAAAAACGATAATTATTTTAGAAATTTCTAGTTATTGAGACTTTTTTCTATATTTTAGTATATTTTGTAACAAAGAAAAATCCAAATGCTTTTATAGACTTATTTCGATTTTATTGGATATAGGGGTGTTATTGTAAAGAAAATGGTTCTAGAATTAAAAAAACCTCGACCCGTATGGGAGATCATATTTTCTACCCATCATACTGATATCGGGTTATTGTATATTATAGCCTCAATGGTGGCATTATTTGCTGGAGGCGGTCTAGCGATGGCGATCAGGGCCGAATTATTTTTACCTGGTATACAACTATTCTCTGGACAAGCAGATTTTTCAAGATTTTTCACGGTCCATGGAACAACTTTATTGTTTTTGTGGTTGATCCCATTTGCTTCTGGGGTTGGTAATTATCTAATTCCTATTATGGTTAGATACAAAGATATGGCATGGCCAAAACTTAATGCTGTTGCATTTTGGATGATTCCTCCGTGTATGTTCTTGGTTTGGGGCGGATTCTCTGATACGACTTGGAATGCATATCCTCCTTATTCTATATTAAAAGCCCCAGGTCCAGCCGCGGATATGTGGATAGTTGGATTAAAGTTGCTGGGATTGTCATCTATACTAGGAGCCATTAATTTCGTTGTTACTATTTTAAAAATGAAACATCCAGACTTGCCGTTGATGAAAATGTCGTTGTTTACTTGGGCAATCTTGGCGACATCCCTAATGATTATTGTAGCAATTCCCACATTTGCAGCATCATTGATAATGCTTTATACAGATAGATTAGGTGTAACTGGATTCTTTAATCCTGAAATGGGTGGAGACCCTATAGCGTATCAACACTTGTTCTGGTTCACATTCCATCCGGAAGTCTACATATTTGTGCTTCCTGCCATTGGTATGATGTATGAGGTAATTCCCACTTTCTCAAGGAAACCTCTATTCAGCTATTATTCTGGTGTTGTGGCGCTAGTAGTTATAGCGATCATTGGCTTTGGTTCATGGGCACATCACATGTTCGCAGTCGGTATGAGTTTTACCGAAAAGACAGTGTTCATGGTTGGGACTTTAGCTGCCGTACCATCGTCAGCTATGCACGTCTTTAACTTTTTAGCTACCATGTGGGGTGGCAGAATCAAATTTGCTGCGCCGATGCTATTTTCAGTGGGAGCAATATTGCTATTCTTCTCTGCGGGAGCTGGAGGTGTAGTAAATACCGCAATGCCACTTGACTTTCTAACTCACGACAGCTATTGTGTAGTCGGACATTTCCATTTGTTTGTAATGGGAACCATCTCGTTGGCGTTCACTGGTTTCATATACTATCTATTCCCGTTGATAACAGGTAGAA
>JACDCB010000279.1 GCA_013694585.1 Candidatus Nitrosopumilus sp.
GCATTTGTCAAGATATGTGAAAGGTGCGCCGCCTTGATTGTAATCATTTTTTGGCTGTGGTTGCCCTCTATGGCCGGCCATATCCTGAATACCATTCTACTTGCTTTCAAATAGTCAAATAACAATTTTTCGGTGACCTACATACCAAATCTTCTTTCCTACCATCTATTTACTTCGCACTCCTGGATTCCTTTGTCGTAATTAATGGTTTGAACGGGGTGGATTAATATCAAATATCAAAAAAATCTAAGAATTGCAGTTATAGTAGCCTTTGCAATAGATATTGTTATATAAATCTTAGAAAAATAAATCAATGATGTCTTCTGCTATTCGGTCCGTCAAGGTAGTAGATGACGAAATAGAACTTGCAACCCTATTTAAAGCATTTTTGAACAAAGAAGGTTATAACACAATATCATTTGTAGATCCAGTTTTGGCTTTAGAGTATTTTAAAGAGACATCGGAGAAGCACTCTTTAATAATAACTGATTTGAGGATGCCTAGTTTGAATGGGCTTGAGCTCGCAAAAAAGATAAGGGAACTAAATACAAACATTAAGATTTTCTTGATGACTGCTTTTGAAACAAGGGATTTAGAAGATCACGAGGATTTTAAGATGGCTCGAATTGATAGATTAATTCAAAAACCCGTTCGTTTTTCTGAATTGAGAGAAATGATAATTAACGCATGGAAAATTTGATTTGATAGTAAGGCCTGAAAAGTCTTTCTTAGTTATATCGTTCTTTTTGGTTGAATCTATATAAATATTGTAAACTCCAATCAATCAATCATAATTTTATGGCAATTGTATGTTGATCTATTATTTTTTTGCTAGAATCTTGTGGCAATCTGTCAAAGTCCTTTTGATGATACCCTGCATATCCACTAGATTAAATCCAAAATGCGCAGGAAGACTTGATTCATCTTCAATAAGATTCTTCATCGATTTCTAAAGAGGAAGACACCCATATCACCTTCCTATTCATTTTCGTATTTCGTTTAATTCCCATATTAATAGAAAAAAGGATGATAGAAATGGTTATTGATGACCCATTGTAATGGTATATATTTTTCAATAATTTTCTAAATATTACTAATTTTTTACATAAAAAAGAAATCATATATCTAAATGTAATTATATCATGTATACAAAAGTATATAAAATATATTCCTTAAATATATTGGGAATGACAAAAAAAATTAAACTCCAAGTCATAATTTCAACAAGGAAAAGGAACAAAGGCAATCTGCAGCCAATGATGATATAATACTAATTGTAATAGAGCATAATTTTATATTTTATACATATAATTTGTACATATCCTGAAGGAAAACCTTATTCCTATATAAAATTTAGAAAGTCGTATTAAAGTATTAAAGGTCATAAACATAAATTGTGATGATGCCGCAAGGAATTTACAGACAAATTTAAACCGGTAGACTGAAGTTTAATCATAATCACTTGTTAAGTTTTATTACTTCTCAATGTAAAAACCGTCGAGAATTATTAACGTCTAAACCTTCCTTCCCTATAGGTATATAAATCAAAGAACTAGTTTAAATTACATTATTTGTTAAAGGCAAAGTAAACGAAATGGTGGCTCCGATTCCATCTTTATTATTTTCAGCCCAGATTTTACCTCCATGCGCTTCTATAATGTTTTTTGAGAGGTATAATCCCAGTCCTGTACCCTGAAAAGATTTTGTAGCAAATTTAGTAAACAACCTTGGTAATATCTCATTATCTAATGCAACCCCTGTGTCTTTTATAATTACAATAACCATATATTGAGGATCACGATCGTCTCTGGCAGTGGTGATGGTATTATTTGTCCTTTCAATATCTATTGATATTACTCCCCTACCGGTCTCATGTTCTGAAATGGATTTAATAGAATTATCAATTAAATTAGAAATTACTTGTCCTATTCTTCTACTATCTGCATACACTAAATATTCGGTATCAAAATGGTATTCAAATTTTATTTTCTTTGTATCATCCAAGATATGTTCTAATTCTTTAATAACGTTCACTATCAATTCATTAAGGCTAAAAACCTCTTTATTTGGTTTAAATAATTTACTTTCAAACTTGGTTACATCCAAAATTTTTTCATTTAAATAGGATAGTTTCTTTGCATCTTTTACTACTCTGTCCAGTAATTCCATATGATGAACATCTTTTGTCTTATCCCGCACATATTCTGTTAAACCAATAATGGGAGTGAGGGGTGTTCTTAAATCGTGGGCTACTATGTTTATGAATTCCTTTTGCATTTTCTCATGAATTTTTAATTTTTCATGTGCCTCTTTTAGTTGTTGATAGATCTCTGTTTGTTTCCAAATACTATCAAATATTGCTACATAGGATAGCACTGTGGGCGCACTATTTGAATAAGTTACAAATCCTATAGCTTCTGTTATGATTTGCTTTGTATCATCTTTAGTTTCTGCAACGAGAGATTGTTTTCTATCTATTACCAAAATTGATACTTTAGATAATGGTTCAATGAATCGGACTGCAAAATTAGATTTATTTAGGATAGTTATCAGTTTCTCTATTTCATTATCTTTTGGGGTTAGAATTCTAATATTTATCCATGGTTTACGATCTCCTAATTCCTTTAATATCTGAAAAGAGCCGGATTTAGCCTGTCTATGAAATGCGTTAGATGTAGACATTATTACTAATATTTCAGATTCAGCAGATTTTAAAAGGTCTAAGACTCTATTTTGTATATCTACAGGACTATTCCTTGATTGCATAATTTCGGGAACAATTCCCTCTTCTATTTCCTTTAGTCTTTGTGTAAAGGGTTCTGCCTTTTTCCAAAACATTTCAAATATGTATCGCTGTTGTTCTATTACCTCTCTTTCGGTGCTGTATATAACAGGATTCAAAAGTTGTCTTTCTCTCCATGTTGTCATACCTAAAAATTCCGAATCATTTACACATGCAGATCCCTTGACTCCATCAAGGTGTCTGAGTTCACTTACAATCTCACCTAGCTCTTTGCAGTATTGGATATTATCTTTTGTAATCTCTGTAATGAATCTAATTTTTGCGCCTCGATTTTTTGCTTTGACATAATTACTCTTATAAATATCAGATTTCATGATTAAAAACGGGCCATTTTTATCTACGCAAATATCCATTCTCTCTCTAACATTCTCCAAAAAACGAATTCCGTAATTTACTGCAGTATCCATATCATATATCAAATCAGTTTTTCGATTACGAAGTGTACTTTGTTCAGAGATAGTCAATTAGTATAGTAAATAGTGATGTCGTATATAAAAATAATAGCAAAGTTCATTGATCTGAGTCATGTAACATAGCGGTAACAAATAGGAAGTTAATTTTTCATACTGAATTAGTAAAACGAAAATACATAATTATGAATGTCGTTTTAGTTAATTAATCAAATTTGAATTAACAAACACTTTTTAAACTATTAAAAAAATCCGGACTAATACCTAAAGTATATTGTTTTTATATGGATCACATTGAACTCTCTTTGATTAGTGATATCTAAAAATAAGACCAAACCTTCAAAATCAGAAATTCTATACGGGACAGAAAATGCTGTAGATAGAGGATTAGGTTTATGCAAAATACCAAAATAAAAATGGATATTACATTCGACCATAAGGCTCCGTCCATAGTAGTTAAGCTACCTGCTTATTGTAATGGTTACAAGGAAATTTTAACTAGAGGCGGAAAAATTAGATTCATTACAGAGATTACAAAAGATAATATCCAGTATTGTAAATTATTAAATTTGGTTAGTGAACTACGGCATCTGGATGGATTAAAGGGCGGCATTGCAATCAATGAATCTGAGTATATGGCTACGACAGTCCTTCAAGAAGCACAGCCATTAACCGAGGTAATCTACAGCAATGTAGACGTAGTTGCACAGGGCCAATACATTTTTGATACCCTTTGGAGACACCCGACATCAGCATTCAAAAGAATCAGAGAAATTGAATATGGAATGGAACCAATTAAAACTGAGGTTTTAGAAAGTGCTGAAGAAATTGCCGATAAAATATATAAAATAATCAGAGTCAAAGTATCTGAGTACATGTTCAACCATTGGTGGTATGCAATTAAGTCGTAAATATTACCTCGATATCAATAGGAAGATACTACGAGATCATCAACAAGGAAGGCATAGCGGTATCAGATGGATAACTTCTATAAACGACAAAAACGATATCAATATCATTAAATTATTTCTAAAAGATGGAATACAAATAAAACATACATCCGATAGGCCGTCCATTAATTTGTTATAAGCGATAAATGTTTTGCTTCAACAACAGAAAAAATGATAGGCGGGGAAATGTTTTCAAATCTAATAGTTAGTAACGATCCACTGTACTTGGAGCATTTTTCTACATTATTTGATAACATTTGGAAACAATCTGTGGAAGCAAAAGACAGAATAAAGGAACTAATGGATGCGGATCTTTTTAAGGCAAAAATAATATCAAACCCTGATGACTCCCTAAGACTAATTAACAAATTATATTCTTCTGCTCAGAAAGAAATTTTGATAATACTTCCCTCTGTGAACGGATTGTTACGGATAATTAATTCAGGAGGTTTAGAGAAATTAAATGAATTGGCTTCTAAAGGAGTTACAGTGAAGATTCTGATAATACATAGCCATAAGGTAGACCATTTAAAACAAACAATAACAAAATACCCTGAAATTAAATTTAGGACATCTCAATTTAACTTTCCATTTCTTAATAGAATTACAATAATTGACAGAACAAAAACTATCATATTAAAAATAAAAGACGATACTAAAACTAATGTTCCTAATACTGCAGGTGTTATTACCTTCATTGAAGGTGAATCTACGGCTTTATCTTACACTGGCATTTTTGAGACTTTGTGGAATCAGACAGGGATGTTTGAAAGTTTAAAGAAAATTAATGAACAACTTCAATCCAATGAAAAAGTGCAAAAAGAATTTCTTGATATAATTGCCCATGAACTAAGTAGTCCCATACAACCAATAATAGGTCTAACAGAATATGTGAAAGGTAAACTCAAAGACAAAAAACAAATCGAGCTGCTTGATTCGGTAATTACAAGTGGGCAAAAACTCAATACCCTAACTGAAAACATTCTGGATGTTTCATGTATTGAAGACCATCTTTTTCGCTTAAAAAAATAAAGGTTTAATCTTAGCATGTCGATCTCAAACACCATAAAATTCTGAAAATCTATTAAGAAAAAGTAAGAAAAATATAAAATTTGAGTTCAATAATTCTGGTGAAGAATATTTTGCGATAGGTGATAGAACTAGGATTGAACAAGTAGTTTCAAATTTGGTTTATAATTCGATAAAATATATTTCGAGAGAAACCGATAAAAAAGAAGGTCGGATTTCAATAAAGATTGAAAAGCCAAAGAGAAAGTCCATCAAGATAAAAGGAACGAAGCAAATGATTGAAGTCGTCATAGAAGACAATAGAGAAGGAATAGATCCAAAAATGATACCTAATTTATTTACAAAGTTTTCAAAGTCTATAGATGGGAATGGACTTGGATTGTATATCTCTAGAAAAATTATCGAGGTGCACGGAAGTAAAATCTGGACAGACAATAACATGAAGAATGGAGCAATATTTAGTTTTAGTTTACCAGTGTTGAATTTACCTTCTAAAACAATAGTGTGAATCTCTATAAAATTATTTTATTGCCTAAGAGGAAATAAATGTAAATCGCATCAAACCCTATGGTCAAATTTGTGACTGTCAATATCCTATCCTATCTTAGTTATTCAGTGTACCATTATTCGTTGCTATTTTTGCGGCACCAGGTATTTCTGACCAGATTGCAGGATCTATAATATTAATCACATTTACTAATCCTACGAACATCATAAATAAGATTATTAATATAAATCCTAATTTAGAGAATATTATTCCCCTTTTGTCATTATCATTTAAATAATTGAAGCAAGCAACTGAAAATATAATTACAATTACAACCGCAATAGTTACAAATATTGAACGATTGGGAAATTCGGCTGGTGAAAATGATGAAATTGTAAGTAATATCAAGAATCCACCAATGATAGTAGCATTAATCATTAGCAGATCTTTTGAATTTATATCCACACAAATATTGATACTATTGCAACTTTTATATCATACTAGGTCTGGAACTTGTGAAAATTTGTAATTCGTTTTGGAAGATATGGATTTAATAATTCTATCCACTAGTTGAGATTAAAATCAATTTGCTTTTTCTCTTTCATACCTAATTATATAAATGATGTTTCCTAAGATAATGTATGTGCTTTGATTATGAAATACTCCAGAAAGAAGAACAAAAGAAAACAATAGAGAAGGAAAAGAAGGCATCTCAACAACAGTCAGATATTGAAAAGGCAGAAGAAAGGCCAATAGCTGCCTAATTTTTTTATAATTTTTTATATTTCAGCAGATCCAAGTTGACGATATTTTATGGCCTTCCATCAATCGAGGTACTTTTCCAGGTAATTTGATATTAAAATGAGGAATAAAATTTCGTGTTAGATTCTTTTTTTTATAGGCCAATGATTAACCATTTCGCTTCTTTCTTTCGTTTCATATTCTAGTCTAAGATACAATAATAAGATCAATTGATATCATTCAGGGGTTTTATCTCGAGATATGCCAATTATTCTTGCAAGTCAACGGCAAAAGATAATCCAGTATCGAAAATAAACATTTAATCGCATATTACTATAAAACATACAATTACTTGCAAAAAATTACATGAATATCCATTATTGAGGTCTAAAAGTTGACTTTTTAATATTTTCGTTTCTAAATGATATGTGAAATGCCTGGTGAAGAATCAGGGAGAAAATTTACCGATTGGTTTAAGAAAAATTATCCTCAAGAATATTATTTCTTTCATAGAATAGAGTCAAATCTTGATAAACTCTATTTAACTAAACATCTTGGTCTTCATGAGGGAGAGTTTGCAGAAATTTCAGTAAATGTACAAAAAAAGGGAAGGGGGTAAATATCACCTAGCCGCTAATCCATTTACAGTAATTTTTCTTGGTTCAAAATGCAAAGCAATGATGGATGAATTTGTTAATAACATGGAATCTAATGCTTCTGATAGAGTTCATAAGGAATTTGAAAATAGATTTAGTATCAAATGTCCAATTTGCAAAGTTGTAAACCTTGCAGATTCGAAATATTGCAATGCGTGCGGAACAGTACTTTCATCAAAATAACAAACTTTTATCATTCATTTTGAAGATGTCAGATATGCAAGAATCCATAATTTTCTTTCAATAATAAATAAGGATAATTTATTCTACGGTCTACGATTGATGCAATGTTAATAGATGATAATAAGCATAAGAAAAAGAGTAAACTACAACATGAGTAGACGAGACAATTTTAAAAGCAACTTGGGAACGTTTGCCTTATACTGTTTATCTTTCCTTTTTATGATTATGGGATTTATTTTAACTATCTATTGGTTAATGAGTGCATTTTATCTTTTGTTTTTTATGTTTGCAGGAATGATGTTTTTAGGATTTGGCGGCTTTATTTTTTTCAGTCTGTACATGAATAAATTGAACAATCAGAATAAAGCCTTATAGCTGATCTGTGAAAGGGAGAGCATCTTTTTTTAAACTGATTTAGGAAATTAGTTTTTCTACTTTTAAATTCTTTATCCGAACTTTATGAGTTATAAAATGTATCTATATGTTTATTTATAGTTTTTCGGTAATTCAAGGATATTCGATTACAATGAATTGGACATGTTAGACGAATACAAGAAGAAAAGAAATTTTAAGGCCTCTCCAGAGCCTAATGGAAATAACAATCTGAATAAAGAAAATTTTACAGCCATAGGTGATGCAAGCATCTCAATTGATGATAATAATCAATCAAAATCAAGACCTCGGTTTGTGATACAAAAACATGAAGCGACAAGACTGCATTACGATTTTAGATTAGAATCTATTAAGGAGGATGTTCTCTTATCTTGGGCTATACCTAAGGGACCATCGCTGGATCCATCCATAAAGAGACTCGCAATACAAACTGAAGATCACCCTGTGGATTACTTATCATTTGAAGGAGTTATCCCTGAAGGAAACTACGGTGCTGGAACTGTAATAGTGTGGGATATCGGTGAATACAGCTTGGAAAAAAACGCATTAACAAAATATCCTACGAAAGAACATCGAGGGGAAATACCGGAAGTTTTAGACGTGTCTGAGCTAGAAAAAAAATATGGAAAAATTACCTTTGTATTATATGGACAGAAATTAAAAGGCAAATTTTCTTTGGTGAAGACTAGAACTAAAAATCAGTGGCTATTGATTAAATTAAAGGATGATTTTGCACTTGGCTCAAACAATAATGACAAGAATGGTGAAAAAGATATAACTGAAAGTAGACCTGAATCGGTGCTAACAGGAAAAACAAATAGGGATTTACTGCAATACAGATCCAGTAAGACTCTGGAAAAAGATGTGAAAGCTGAAAACAGTAACTTAAAATACTCAGGTGAGATCACAAATAATCCAAATACACTAGATACCTTGGACGATCATGATCTTGACGCTATTAATCTATCATCTGCTAATCGATCCTTTAAACAGATGTGCTTTGAAGAAATAAAACCTATGTTATCGTCTCTTACAGATAAACCATTTAACAATAAGGATTGGATATTTGAAATAAAGTGGGATGGGGTGAGGGCCATCACCCTTGTGGATAGGCTAACTAAAACTTGTACGATAAAATCACGTAGAGGTGATACTATTACTCAACGCTATCCTGAACTTGAGAACACTCTTAAAAGTGCTCTAAAAGAAAATATGTTCAAATACTTTGTCATATTGGATGGAGAAATTGTTATTCTAGATAATGAGGGATACCCCGATTTTCAAAATCATCAAAAAAGGATGAATATTGACTCTATAAAGAGTATTGAAATTTTGTCTGAACTATATCCTGCAGTTTATTACGTGTTTGACATCTTATATTTGGACAATAATAACCTCATGCAGCTACCATTTGCAGAAAGAAGAAAGATATTAGTCGACCTGATTAGGAAAGAGAACTCAAAAATAAGGGTATCTGACTTTGTTGAGGAATTCGGGATAGATGTTTTTGAGACTGTAAGGAGGATGAACTTGGAAGGGATAGTTGGAAAGCATAGGAACAGCAAATATCATTCTGGTATCCGCTCTAGAGACTGGCTTAAAATAAAAAATATCAAAACCCAGGATTGTATAGTGATAGGCTTTACAAGGGGTGAGGGCAACCGAAAAAATTATTTTGGATCTCTCTTACTTGCGGCAATAGGTAATACTCTAAACAATCCCCGCACTAATACCAATAATAATAATGTCAATTCCAACAATAACATTAGTAAATTGAGATTTATAGGTCATACCGGTAGTGGATTTAGTTTTGAAAGTCTCTCTATAATTCATAAAAGACTAAGAGAAATAGAAATTCCCTCTTGCCCTGTTGATAGTATTCCATATCTTAACAGGGAAACGGTATGGGTAAGGCCCATAACAGTAATAGAAGTGAAATTCAATAATTGGACAAACAATAAGATAATGCGGGCACCTATATTTCTAAGAATTAGAGAAGACAAGCCGCCATATCAATGTATCATAGAAAATTCAAGTCTTACAATCTCACCCAAGATTGCAGATAAAATTAAGAAAGATGAAGATGATGATAGTGACTTAAAAATAACCAATAATCAGAACGGTAATAATCACCTAACTGCCGTTGACCACCAATTTTCCAATTTGAAAAAGGAATTTTGGAGTGCAACAGAGTATCGCCCATGTATTACAAAAGGAGATTTAATAGAATACTATGATAAAATAAGTGAACATCTCTTACCTTACCTTCGTGACCGGCCCATATCTCTTAGTAGATACCCAGATGGAATTTATGGAAAAGCGTTTTATCAAAAAGATTGGAAAAATGAGAAACCTGGCTATGTCAGAACAGTCAAGGTGTATTCAGAATCAAATAATGATGAGATCAACTATATTGTATGCAATAACAAGGAAACTTTACTATGGCTTGTAAATTTGGGATGTATCGAAATACATCCATGGAATAGCAGGGTTAATGATTATAATCAATGCAATAAGATGGATGTAATAGAAACGGAAGAATGTGGCTTAAATTATCCTGATTTTATAGTTTTTGATTTGGATCCATACATAAATATTGATAATGAAAATGAATCAAAGGAACCAGCTTATAGTTTAACGGCTTTTAGAGCGACTGTGGAAATTGCTCTAGGTTTGAAAGGTATTTTTGATGAATTGAATATTAAATCATATGTAAAATCTTCAGGAAAAACAGGATTGCACATATTCTTACCAATAATCAACTTGTACACATACAAACAAACGAGGGAATTTGCCCGAGTGATATCTCAAATCTTGAATAAACGCAATCCTGGCAAAATTACTACAGAATGGAAAACAACGGGTAGAAAGGGAAAAGTATTTTTTGATTATAATCAAAATTCTATTGGGAAAACACTAGCGTCCATTTTTTCAACAAGACCAGTAGAAGATGCCACTGTATCAGTTCCGCTAAAATGGGAAGAACTAGTAGACATTATACCTACTGATTTTACAATGATGACAGTACCTGACCTCTATAAGAGAAAAATAAATCCATGGAAGGATATTTTATC